>DASVQQ010000006.1 GCA_036389035.1 Jatrophihabitans sp. | reverse complement strand
AGGCGTTGAGGGCCCCGACGTTGGTGTTGATGCGAAGACTCACGGTGTTTCCTCCTGAAACAGAGTCCGGGTTGACCCGCTGATCGGGCCGGCCGATCCATCCGTGGATCGGCTCGTCTATATGTTCGGCAGCCGGGGCGCTGACTTGAGCGGTTAGCCGCTACTTTGTCGCGCCGGGCGCCGTCAGGCGATCGAGGAGCGGTCGAGCTGCTCGTGACGGCGCGGCATCGCCGAGCTGTACTGCGCAGAGACCGTCTCGCCGAAGGCGTTCGACATCTTCAACCGGGAGGACAGGGTGCCGCGAGCGGCGACTGCCGCCGCGTAGCTGGCAACCCGGGCGCCGGCCCGGCCGGTGGGCTCGACCGGCGTGGCGAGCTCGGGCTCGGCGCTGGCCAGGCCGTGGCGCAGCAGCTTGAGCGCCTCGGCGCGCAGCTGGGAGATCCGTGACTCGGTGACGCCGAGCTCGGCGGCGATGTCTGCCATCTGCCGCTGCTCGAAGAAGTAGGCCTGTACAACGTGGCGCAGCCGCTCGGGCAGCTCGGCGATGGCGTCGTGCAGGTAACCGAGCTGCTCGCGGTCCAGCACCAGCTGCTCGGGGCCGCGCTGGGCGTCAGCCACCATGGCGGCGCCGGTCTCCGGCGCGAAGCCCTGCAGGCTCAGCACGCTGGCCCGGTGCACGTCGGCGTCGATGCTGCCGAGTTCGGAGACGCTGAAGCCGAGGGTTTCGGCCACCTCGTGCGGCCGGGGCGAACGTCCCAGGGTCACGGCGAGCTGGTTGCGGGCGGCCTCGACCTCGCGGGCCCGGCCGCGGACCGACCTGCTGGCCCAGTCCATCGAGCGCAGCTCGTCCACCAGGGCGCCACGGATGCGGATCGCGGCGAACCGGGCGAAGGGCACCCCACGCGACTCGTCATATCCCTGCGCGCTCAGCACCAGGGCGGTCATCCCCGCGGAGGTGAGGTCGTCGCGACCGATGTGAGCCGGCAGCCGGGTCATGGTCTCGCGGACGATATGTCCGACCAGAGCCAGGTTGTCACGCACCAGCGCCTCAACAGCCGGAGGGCACACCTTGGCGGCGGCTGAACCAGCCGTCGCAACCAGTGCGGGTGCGGGGGCCAACGGGGCCTTGTGACTCATGGTCATCGTTACTCTTCTCCTGGCAGTGGTGTCGCTAGTCATTTGCGCACTTTGCTGTCACGGTGGATCGGTCTCGACTACTACCCGTTAAGTTGGCCCCCGCTAACTTAACCAGGGCTTAATGTATTACCTGCGTTAAGTTTCGGATACTCAGAGTTACTGTGATCTGCGTCACTACGGCGTGTCGCTCCAGATGGCCTGTTTTGACCCCTCCTCGATGCCCGACTGTTCAAGTACGCCAGGCAATTGCCGATCAGTTGCGTTGAACCCGAGGGGAGTGTGAGGTAGTCATGTTGACGACTACGGGAAGTAAAACCATGGGGTTCTCCGAGGTATCGACGTTGCTGTGGCGCGAGCGGGATGCGCTGCAACTACTGCTCTTCAAGCTCGTCGAGGAGCAACTGATAGTCAGTGCGGGGCAGACCCGCTGGCTGGCTCAGGCCAACGACGAGATCGAAGCCGCTCTCGACCAGCTGCGTGGCACCGAGGTGCTGCGGGCCGCGGAGGTGGACGCGATCGCCGACGAACTGGGACTGATCGCCCCGCCCACGCTCGCGGAGCTGGAGGCGCTCGCGCCCGAGCCCTGGGCGACGCTGTTCGGAGAGCACCGGCACGCGCTGCTGCAGCTGGTCGCGGAGGTAGAAGGCACCACCGGTCACAACCGGGTGCTGCTGGCCGCCGGGGCCCGCGCGGTTCGCCAGACCCTGCTCTCGGTCACCCAGACCGTGCAGACCTATGACTCACACGGCACGGCGGCGGCCACGCCCAACGGCCCGATGCTGATGGACGAGCAGGCATGAGCAGTTCGTTCTCAGGCCTGACCAATGCCCTGGCAGCGCTCAACGTGCAGCGCTACGGCATGGAGGTCACCGGCCAGAACATCTCCAACGCCAACACCCCCGGCTACACCCGCCAGCGCGCCGAGCTGGCAGCGGTCGGCCCGGCGACCGGTGTGTCGGCGCTGTATGCCACCCAACACCCGCATGGTTCGGTGACCGTGTCCGGCACCACCCGGCTCAACGACCCGATGATCGACGCCCGCGCCCGCGCCGAGCACGGCGACAACGGCTACCTCCAGACCACCGCCAACGTGCTGTCCTCGGCCGAGGCGCTCTTCGACGAGCCCAGCGACCACGGCCTGGCAGAGCAGCTCAACGACTTCTGGAACTCCTGGGCCTCGGTGGCCAACAACCCCGGCGACCTGGCGGCTCGCAACGTGGTGCTGCAGAAGGCGGCCGGCCTGGCCAGCACCCTCAACCAGAGCAGCGCGGCGCTGGACCGGCTGACCCAGTCGGTGTCGCAGCAGGCCACCGCGGCCACCGCGCAGATCAACATCGCCGCCACCGCGCTCGCCCAGCTCAACGCCGACATCGCGGTGGGCACCGCCAGCGGCGCCAACATCAACGCCCTGGCCGACCAGCGCGACGGCCTGCTGATGACCCTGGCCGACCTGGCCGGCGCCCAGACCAGCATCGCGCCCAACGGCACCGCCATCGTGAGCATCGGCGGCCAGAGCCTGGTATCGGGCACCACCGCCAGCACCGTCTCGCTGAGCCCCGGCAACCAGATCCTGGTCGGCGGGGCGCCGGCCGGCCCGGCCGGTGGCTCGTTGCAGGGGCTGGTCGACGGCCTTACCACCGCACTGCCCGGTTACGCCGCCCAACTCGACGCCGTCGCCGCCGCCCTGGCCGGCACCGTCAACGCCGACCAGACCAGTGGCTATGACCTCGCGGGCAACCCCGGTGGGCCGCTGTTCGCCGGCGCCACCGCCGCCACCCTGTCGGTGGCGGTCACCAACCCCGCCAACCTGGCGGCCTCGGGCACGCCCGGCGGCAACCTGGACGGCTCCAAGGCGCTGAGCATGTCGCAGCTGGGCAGCTCCGGCGTCGGCGCGGACGCCGCCTACCGCACTCTGGTGGGCACCCTGGCCACCGACGTCCAGCGCTCCCTGCAGCAGGCCACCGTCCAGCAGGCGGTCACCAACAGCGTCGACGAGCTTGCCCAGTCCTCTTCCGGTGTCAGCTTCGACGAGGAGACCACCAACTTGCTCACCTACCAGCGCGCCTACCAGGCCGCCTCCCGGGTGCTGACCACGGTCGACGAGATCCTGGACACCCTGATCCTGCACACCGGACGGGTGGGGCTGTGACGATGCTTCGGGTCACCGTAGGCTCGGCCTCGCAGGGAGCCCTGGCCGGACTGCAGGCGGGCGCCTCCCGGCTGGCCAGCCTGCAGGAGCAGCTGTCCTCGGGCCGGCAGATCACCAAGCCGTCGGACTCCCCCACCGGCACGGTCACCGCGCTGCAACTGCGCTCGCAGCTCAAGCAGCTCAACCAGCACCAGACCAACGCCAGCGACGCCCTCGGCTGGCTGACCACGGTCGACAGCACCCTGCACAGCGTCACCAAGCAGCTGCAGCAGGTCCGCTCGCTGGTGCTGCAGGGCATGAACACCGGCACCGGCAACGCCACCTCGAACGAGGCGCTCGCCCAGCAGGTCGACCAGGCCCGGGCCTCGCTGCTGTCGCTGGCCAACTCCAGCTACCTCGGCCGTCCCGTCTTCGGCGGGACCACGGCCGGTGAGGTCGCCTTCGCCCCCTCCGGCAGCTATGTCGGCGACACCGGCACGGTCACCCGCACAGTCGGGGCCAACAACGCCATCGATCTGAACACCCCTGGAACGGCAGCCTTCGGCGCCAACGGCAGCAACCTCTTCGACCTGCTCACCGACATCTCGGCGAACCTGCGCACCAACCCGTCCGGGCTGGGCGCGAACCTGCAGCAACTGGACGTCAAGCAGGTCACCATCACCAACGAGCAGTCCCTGGCCGGCGCAAAGTATCAGAGGATCCAGAGCGTGCAGAACACGGCGAACACCAATCGCATCCAGCTGAAGACACAGCTGTCGGAACTGCAGGAGATTGACCTGGCCGACATGGCCATCCAGGTGACTTCGGCCAACGCCGCCTACCAAGCCGCGCTCGCCACCACAGCGAAGGTCAGCCAGATCTCGCTACTGGACTTCTTGAGGTGAGCGTGAAGCACAGCACCGGCTCAGGAGTGAGCATCGAGCCAGGCGCGATCCAGACGCGGAGCGACTCGGGAGCCAGCGTGAGCGAGTTGACCCGTTCCCGGACCGCCACCTTGCCGGACCGGATCACCTTCGCGACGCCGATCCCCGGCTTCGAGGACGAGCGCGAGTTCACCGTCTCGGCCCTGGACGCCCATGGCGTGCTCTACGCGCTGCGGTCGGCCAAGACGCCCGGCCTGCGGTTCGTGGTCGCCGCGCCCGGCCGGTTCTTCCCCGACTACGCGCCGTTGCTGGACGCCTCCGATGTCAGCGCCCTGGGAGTGCGCGACGACGACGAGGTGCTGCTGCTGGTGATCGTCACGGTGACCAACGGCATCAACGACGCCACCGCCAACCTGCTGGCGCCGATCGTGATCGCCGCCGACCGCGGCACCGCCCTGCAACTGGTGCTCGCCGACGCCGATCTGCCCCTGCGCGCACCGTTGTTAGGACAGGCAGGCTAGCGTTGTCGGTGCCGGACCCGGCCACCTGCCTGCTGGAGCGTCGCCTTGCTGATTCTGACCCGCCGTGTCGGCGAGAGCATCGTCGTCGGCGACGACATCGTCCTGACCGTTTTCGAGGTTCGCGGTGACGCCGTCCGGATCGGTATCGAGGCGCCCCGTTCGGTCAAGGTCAACCGCAAGGAAATCTACGAGGAAATCCAGCGATCCAATGCTCAAGCGGTCTCGAGTTCAGACGACGCAGTCGACGCGCTGCGCGGCGCCCTGGGCGCCCCGGCCGGTGACCCGGACTCGAGCGCGTCACCAGCCGGCGGCGACGCCGACCCGACACCCGGCGCCCGGCACTGACCGGCTCAGCCGGATCCGGCTGTTTCGCTGCGACGGCTGCCCCGGTGTCCATAGGATTGCGCCCGTGAGCGCGGCAGCGGTCGGTCGGACATGACTGAAGTACCGGCGGACGGGACGGCGGTAGTGCTACGCGACCAGCAGGGTCGCGCCTACCGCAGCGAGGTCGCCCGTTCCCAGCCCGGCGTGCTGTTCCTGCAGCCACCGCGCGATCTGCCCGGCGTCATCGCCGTCGGCACCCGGCTGCTGGTCGCCTGGCCGGACGAGACCTCACTGTGGGTCCTGCCGGTGATGCTGCTCAACGTCGCCGGGGCCGAAGAGGGCGGCCTGCTGGCCGTCCAGCTCGAAGGCACCGCCTGGCGCGAGGAGCGCCGGCGCTTCACCCGGGCCAAGTTCGACGCGGGTCTCACCATCAGCTACCCGGGCTCGGACGGGCAGCGCGCCGAGACCTCGGGTGAGCTCATCGATCTGAGCGAGGCCGCCCTGCGTGGCGTGGTGCCGGCCGAGCACCAGGCGCTGTGCCAGCCGCGCATCCCGGTGCAGGTGCGGCTCGACCTGGCCGAGGAGCATTTCGAGATCAGCGGCTACGTGCTACTCGGCAAGCCCACGGCGCGGATGGACCTGGGCCTGGAAGTGGTCGTGCTGTTCCACCGCCCGGTGGAACGGGTGGAGGACCTGCGCCGCCACCTCGGCAACCTGGTCGGAGGCGGCTGAGCCGGCCACCGGCCTACCGGTTGCGCCGCTCGCGCCGGCTGCGGCGCAGGTTGCGGATCATCAGCACGCTGAGCAGCAGGCCGGCGCCGCCGAGCACGGCCTTGCCCTCCGGAGTCATCGCCTTCTGCTTCAGCGTCAGCTTGGCGTCATCCACCAGCCGCTTGGGCGCCAGCCGACCCGCCAGCTGATCGACGGTGACCGCGAGCTGGTCTCGGGCCTGCTCTATCTCTGCTCGGATCTCGCTCGCGTCGCGCTGGGTCGCCACCGGGGCTCCTTCAGTACAGATCGTCGTGACAGGTCACTGGTTCGGCCAGCCTATCCACCCGGCCAAAGCGAACCCGAGCCCGCTACCGTGTGCGGATGACCGAACGCCTCGCCGCCGGTGACCCGGCGCCTGATTTCACCCTGGAAGACGCCGACGGAAAGCCGGTGTCACTGTCAGAACTACGCGGCCGGCGCGTCATCGTCTACTTCTACCCGGCGGCCTCGACCCCGGGCTGCACCAAGCAGGCCTGCGATTTCCGCGACAACCTGGACAGCTTCACCGACGAGGGCTTCGCGGTGCTCGGCATCTCACCGGACAAGGCCGCCAAGCTCGTGAAGTTCCGCGACAACCAGAACCTGAGCTTTCCGCTGCTGTCCGATCCTGACCGGCAGGTGCTGCGCGCCTACGGCGCCTACGGCGAGAAGAAGCTCTACGGCAAGACGATGGTGGGCGTGATCCGCTCGACCTTCGTCATCGACGCCGAGGGCACCGTCGAACTGGCCCAGTACGGCGTCAAGGCCACCGGCCACGTGGCCAAGCTGCGTCGCGACCTGGGGCTCGCGGCCAGCCAGTAGGCTCGGCGGCGACGGGGCCGTAGCCCAAAGGCAGAGGCGCACGGTTTAGGTCCGTGACAGTGGGGGTTCGACTCCCCCCGGCCCTACTCCCGATCCGCGCCGCGTTCTGTTCCTGAGGCGCCTTGATGATCGCGCGGTCACGGCAACCTCTTGATGGCGCTGTTTGCGGTTGTGAGGTTTTAGTAAGACACTTCCCGGATGACTGATGCCGGGACGCCGCACGAGCCCACCCGTCCGCCCGCAGGGTGGTACCCGAGCGAGAGGCCGGGCTACGAGCGCTGGTGGGACGGAGTGAGCTGGACCGAGATGGAACGACCGGCTCAGCTCCCGCTGTCACAGCCCTCCGGTCAGCAGCAGTTCGCGCCGTCGACCGGTGGCGGGATGCTGGTCACCGATCAGCGGACCAGCGGGATCGAGATCACCCTCGCGTGGATCCTCACGGTCCTGACGCTGGGCTACCTGCTGCCGTGGGCGATCGCCGCCACCCGCGGCAAGTCCAACAGCGTGGCAGTCGGCGTGCTCAACCTGCTGCTGGGCTGGACCGTCATCGGCTGGGTGATCGCCCTGGTGATGGCGTGCACCGCACACCGGCAGGTCCTGACGCACCGCTGACCGGCAGCGCAGGACCAGGCAATCCGGAACGGTAGCTGTTCCGAACCACTTCCATGGTCCGCACCGCCCACCCCAGCTCGCCGGCAAAGTTGGGCAACCCGGACCAGCTGGCTCGGCCCCCGCGCGGAGCCGACCTAGCATGACAGCCATGTGGTTCGAGCGATCAGGTTCCGGCGCCACCAGGGCCGAGTCCGTGCCGCCGACCCTGGAGGAGCTGGTGACGGCCGCGTCCCGGGGTGACGAGCGCGCGTTCGCCGAGCTGTATGACCAGACCTCGTCGCGGGTCTACGGGATGGTGCTGCGGGTGATCCGCGATCCCGCCCAGTCCGCCGAGGTCACCCAGGACATCTACCTCGAGGTCTGGCGGCAGTCCGCCCGCTTCGACGCCGGCAAGGGCGGCGTGCTGCCCTGGCTGTTGATGATCGCTCACCGCCGCGCGGTCGACCGGGTCCGGGCAGCGCAGTCCTCGATGGTCCGCGATGACAAGTACGCCCTGCTGCACGAGGAGCGGCCCTACGACTCGGTCAGCGAGCAGGTGCACACCAGTCTGGAGGCGCAACGGGTCCGCAAGGTGCTGGGCGAGCTGACCCCCGCCCAGCGAGAGGCGGTCACGCTGGCCTACTTCGGCGGTTACACCCACACCGAAGTGGCCGAATTGCTTAAAGTTCCTCTGGGCACGGCGAAGACCCGGATACGGGACGGCTTGATCAGGATGCGGGACGCACTGGGGGTGACGGCATGACCGACGAGCTGACCGGCCTGGTCGGCGCCTACGCACTCGACGCGCTCGACGACGACGAGCGCGAAGTGTTCGAGCGGCACCTGCAGACCTGCGCCGAGTGCGCCGAGGAGGTGCGGGGGCTGCGCAACGCCGCCGCCGAGCTGAGCCACCTCAGCGAGGTCGGCCCGCCGCCCCAACTGCGGGCGGCGGTGCTGGGCGCCGTCGCGCGCAGCCGGCCGCTGCCGCCGCTGATCGACACCGCCCCCGCCGACAACGTGGTGCCGCTGCGCCGGGACCGGACCAAGACGCTGTGGCAGGGGCTGGCCGCGGCCTGCGCGCTGATCGCCATCGCGGTCTCGGGATGGGGCTGGGCCGAGCACCGCAAGGCCGAGCGGGTATCCGACACCCGCGCCTCGGCTGTTCAGCTGCTGCTCAACGCGCCGGACGTCAAAGCCGCCACCACCACCATGAAGCAGGGCAAGGGAATCCTGATCTACTCCAAGAGCGAGGGCAAGCTGGTGCTGGTCGGGCACGGCATGCCGACGTTGCCCAGCGACCAGACCTACCAGCTGTGGATGATGGGCGAGAGCGGCGAGCCGGTCTCGGGCGGGGTGTTCCGCACCGACCAGGCCGGCAACGTCGAGGTCACGGCGTCCGGGGACCTCGACGGGGTGGGACGGATGGCCGTGTCGGTGGAGCCGGCCGGCGGCTCGGCGCAGCCCACTTTGGAGACCGTCCAGCTGCTCAACCTCTGAACAGCCGGGACCCTGCCGGCAGCGCCTCAGCACTGCCACCGGATAGCGTGAGCGCCATGCCGGACGACCCGCGGATCGACCTCAACGCCGACCTCGGCGAGGGCTTCGGCGTCTGGAGCGCCGGCGCGGACGAGGCCCTGCTGGGGATCGTCACCAGCGCCAACGTGGCCTGCGGGTTCCACGCCGGTGACCCGGTCATCATGCGCCGGGTCTGCGCCGAGGCGGTCCGGCGCGGCGTCGCCATCGGCGCCCAGGTCGGCTACCGGGACCTGGTGGGCTTCGGGCGGCGGCGGATCGACATCGCCCCGGACGACCTGAGCGCCGAGGTGCTCTACCAGTTGGGCGCCTTGGAAGCCTTCGCCCGGGCTGCCGGCGACCGGGTCCGCTACCTCAAACCCCACGGCGCGCTCTACCACGCCGCAGCCGCCGACCCGGGCCAGGCAGGCGCGGTGGTGCGCGCCCTGCTCGACTGGGACCGGCCGCTGCCGGTGCTGACGCTGCCCGGATCGGCGCTGGCCGCGGCGGCCGCCGCCGCCGGCCTGCCGGTGGTGCTCGAGGCGTTCTGCGACCGCGGCTACCGCGCCGACGGCTCGCTGGTGCCGCGCGAGCAGCCCGGGGCGGTGCTGCATCAGGCCGGCGAGATCGCTGACCGGGCGCTGGCGATGGTCACCGACGGTACGGTCCGGGCCGTCGACGGCAGCCAGGTGGCGATCGGCCCGCACTCGCTGTGCGTGCATGGCGACACCCCCGGCGCCGCCGAGATAGCCGGCGCGGTGGCCGACCGGCTGACCGGCGCCGGCGTCCGGCTGGCGGCCTTCGCCTGATGACCGGCCCGACGCTGCTGCCCTACGGCCAGAGCGCCGTGCTGGTCGAGCTGGCCGCCGTCCGGGACGTCCTGCCGTTGCGCGATGCCCTTATCGCGCAACGGCATCCGGCGGTGCTGGCGGTGGTTCCGGCCGCCCGGACGGTGCTGGTGGAGTTCGACCCCGACGTCGCCCCGGTCACCGAGCTGCACACCCTGATCCGGCACTGCGCGAGCGCGCCGGCCGACACTGCCGCCCGGCGGTCCGAGCCCGCGGTCGAGCTGGCCGTGCGCTATGACGGCGCGGACCTGGAGTCGGTCGCCCGAGAGTGCGGCATGGGCGTGGAGGAGGTGATCCGGCGGCACTGCGCGGCCGACTACACCGTGCAGTTCTGCGGATTCGCGCCGGGCTTCGGCTATCTCAGCGGGCTGGACCCGGCACTGCGGCTCCCCCGGCTGGCCAGCCCGCGAGCGGCCGTGCCGGCGGGTTCGGTGGCCATCGCCGGCGAGTTCACCGGGGTGTACCCGCGAAGCTCGCCGGGCGGCTGGCGGCTGCTGGGACGCACCGACGCGGTGCTCTTCGACCTCGACCGTCGGCCGCCCGCGCTGCTGCGGCCCGGCCTCGCCGTGCGGTTGACGCGGGCATGACCGGCGCCGAGCGCGTCCATCACCGGGTTGACGCGGGCATGACCGGCGCCGAGCGCGTGATCGAGGTGCTGTCCCCCGGGCCGCTGGCCACCGTGCAGGATCTGGGCCGGCCCGGTTTCGCCGACCTGGGGGTCAGCCGCAGCGGAGCGGCCGACCGAGGCGCCCTGCGGCTGGCCAACCGGCTGGTCGGCAACGACGAGTCCGCGGCCGGTATCGAGATCACCTTCGGGGGCCTGTCGCTGCGGCTGGCGGGCGGCGCTGCCACCCTCGCCTTCACCGGCGCGCGCTGCGAGCTGACCGGCCATCGCGGGGGCTGGAACGCGGCGCTCAGCTGCCCGTCCGGCAGCGTGCTCACCGTCGGCGCGCCGGCGTCCGGCCTGCGCAGCTACCTGGCGGTCCGGGGCGGCCTGGCGGTCCCGCCGGTGCTGGGCTCCCGGGCCACCGACACCCTCTCCGGCCTGGGCCCGGCCGTGCTGGCCGCCGGCTGCCGGCTGCTGATCGGGCCGGCGGCGGCCGGCGAGCCGGGCGACTTCAGCGGCGCGGCCGGGTCCGGGCCACCAGCCGGAACCGTCACGCTGCGACTGGCCGCGGGCCCGCGGGCGGACTGGTTCACCGCCGACTCCCTCGGCCGGCTGTTCGGCTCACCATGGCAGGTGCGCCCGGACAGCAACCGGATCGGCACCCGGCTGGCCGGGCCCGCGTTGCGGCTGCGCCCGGACGCCGAGCGCGCGGCCGCCGAGCTGCCGTCCGAGCCCACCCTGCCCGGAGCGGTTCAGGTGCCCCCGGACGGCCAGCCGATCGTGCTCGGACCGGACGCCCCGGTCACCGGCGGCTATCCGGTGATCGCGGTGCTGCCCGGCCCCGAGCTGGACCTGCTGGCCCAACTGCGCCCCGGCGCTGAGCTGCGCTTCGCCCCGGCCCGCGGGGCCTGAGTTCACGTCGGGGACTGCTGCCGGCCCTCGGTGCGCAACGGCCGGCCGACCGAAGTGATGCACTTGCCGTCGGTGAGCCGCCACTTCCAGCCGTGCATCTGGCAGGTCAGCACCCCGCCGTCGATGTGGCCGAACCGGGTCAGGTCGGCCTTGAGATGCGGGCAGCGGCGCTGGAAGGTCCAGCCGTCGACGGTGATCGTCTCGTGGTCGTTGGCGGCCTCGGCGAAGTAACCCTCGGCGTAGTTCAACCGCTCCTCGGACAGGCACTTGAAGAAGGTGTAGACGAACTCGTTGTACGGCCCGACCCGGGTGGCGGTGAACCGGCAGGACAGGAACAGCGAGTTCACCCAGTCGATCTCGTGCTCGGCGATCAGCTTCTCCAGGTAGGCCCGCTTGGTCTGGAACCGGTAGCGGACCTTCTCGTCCTGGTAGGGGCGTACCTCGCGGGTGACGAAGTCGAGGATGAAGTCGACATCGCCGCGCTCGTCGTCGGTTGCGGTGAACCGGACTCCGCCGTTGATGCCGGCCGCCATCTGATCGGCCTCTTCCAGCAGCGGGGTGAACCATTGCTTGATCTCGGCCAGCACGTCGATCTCGGGATGGGCCCAGCCCGCCTTCTGCCGCTCCACCTCCGGTTGCCGGCGCTCCTGCATGTCGCGCAGGTAGGTGGTCTTGTCGGTGAACAGCTTGTCCACCTCGGCGTCGGAGACCGGGTGCTCGAGCGGGCAGCCCGGCTTGTCCAGATGCGCCACGGTGCCCGGCAGCAGCAGCCGGCCGTTGTCGCGGCCGCGCTCGGCGAGCCAGTCCAGGTAGACCGACTGGTCGGGGAAGATGTTGGACTCGTCGCCGAAGATGTCGTTGAAGCCCCACAGCTCCTCATCCAGGAAGCACGGCGGGCCGGCGGTCGGAAAGACGTAGCTGGCCTGCAGGTCATCGATGTAGCGCAGGCTCCGGTCGAACTGCCGGTCCCGCTTGGTCGCGCCCAGGGCCTGCTTGGCCCGCTTGGGCAGGTCATAGACCATCGGGAACCAGATCGCGCCGGAGAACTGCAGCAGGTGCGCGTCGACGTGGCCGAGCTTGGTGAACGCGGTAAGGTCCGAGGGCCGGGCGTCGTTCTGGTTGAGCAGGATGTGCCTGCCGTCGGACAGCCACAATGACGAGTCCCCGATCGGGCCGTCGGTCGGCGAGATCAACGAGTTGATCATCACCTGCAGCCCGTCGAGCTCGATGACCTCCTCGTTGCGGGTCTTGACGAAGGAGCTGAATCCCAGCTCGCGCAGCTGATCCTCGAGCTCGCTGGTCGGGTAGTTCGGCAGCAGGACGGTGGCCTTCTTGCTGATGTGGCGCTTGAGGTGCTCGGGGTCGAAGTGGTCGCGGTGCAGGTGGGAGACGAAGAGGTAGTCGACGTCGCCGAAGGTGTCCCAGTCGAGTTGGGAATTGTCGGGAAAGGGAAACCAGGACCCGAAGTAGGCCGGGTTGACCCATGGGTCGGTGAGCACGCTGCCGAACTCGGTCTCGATCAGCACGCTGGCATGGCCCAGGCCGGTCACTCGCATGAAACTGTGCTCCACTCTGCCGCGCAGGTAGTTCTTCGACCCCACAACGGTAGCCGCTGTCAGGACCGGGCCGAGCTGTTCCACTCACGTGCCGCGGGTCACGTGGCGTGAACCCGTCGCCCGCGCCAGGTCACCGCGGGGTGAACCCGCCGCCCGCGCCAGGGCACCGGCGCCTCACTCGCTGCCAGGACCGCCCAGTGCCCGCAGGATGAACGGCAGCAGCTCGTGCAGGGCCTTTCCGCGATGGCTGATCGCGTCCTTCTCGGCCGCCGGCAGCTCGGCGCTGGTCAGCTGGTAGCCCTCGGGCACGAAGATCGGGTCATAGCCGAAGCCATGCGTGCCCCGGGGCTGGCGGATCAACCGGCCGGGCATCCGACCCTCGCGCACGATCTGGCTGCCGTCCGGGGTGACCAGCGCCGCCGCGCACACGAACGCCGCGCCGAGCCGGTCATCGGGGGTGTCGGCCAGCTGCTCCAGCAGCAGGTCGAGGTTCGCGGCGTCGTCGTGGCGGGCGCCGGCCCACCGGGCCGACAGCACCCCCGGCATGCCGTTGAGCGCGTCCACCGCCAGGCCCGAGTCATCGGCCACCGTGACCATGCCGGTGTGCTTGACCGCCTCGATCGCCTTGATCAGGGCGTTCTCGGCAAAGGTGGCTCCCGATTCGGGCACCTCGTCGAAGGCCGGCACGTCTGCCAGGCCCAGCACCTCGACCGGCATCTGGGGTTCGAGGATGCGCCGCAGCTCGTCGAGCTTCTTGCGGTTACGGGTCGCCAGCAGCAGCCGGGCGGTCATCGGCCCAGCGCGTCCTGCTGGTGGCGGGACAGGTCGGCGCAGCCGGCGACGGCGAGGTCGAGCAGGGCGTCGAGCTCGTCGCGGCGGAACGGCACTCCCTCGGCGGTGCCCTGCACCTCTACGAAATCGCCGTTGCCGGTGACCACCACGTTCATGTCGGTCTCGGCCCGGACGTCCTCCTCGTACATCAGGTCAAGCCGCGGCTGGCCGTCGATCACCCCGACCGACACCGCCGACACGGTGTGGATCAGCGGGTCGGTCCGGGCCAGCGAGCCGCGCTTGCCGAGCCAGCTGACCGCGTCGGCCAGCGCGACGTAGGCGCCGGTGATGGCCGCCGTCCGGGTGCCGCCGTCGGCCTGCAGGACGTCGCAGTCGATGGCGATGGAGTTCTCACCCAGCGCGGACAGGTCGACGGCGGCCCGCAGCGAGCGGCCGATCAGCCGCGAGATCTCGTGGGTGCGACCGCCGATCTTGCCGCGCACCGACTCGCGGTCGTTGCGAGTCAGGGTGGCCCGCGGCAGCATCGAGTACTCGGCCGTCACCCAGCCCAGGCCGCTGCCCTTGCGCCAGCGCGGCACCCCCTCGGTCACCGACGCGGCGCACAGCACCTTCGTCTCACCGAACTCGATCAGCGCTGAGCCCTCGGCATAGGCCTGCCAATTGCGGGTGATGGTGATCGGACGGAGCTGGTCGGCGGCGCGGCCGTCGGGGCGGGTCATGCCGGCCAGCGTAGTCAGCGGCGCCGACAGCGCGGTGTCCTGGCCTGGGCCGGACAGCCGTACGACTCTGATTAATAGCGGGTACCGCAGGTCACGCTGGTCGTCTTCGAGGCGGTGGCGCCGAGCCTGTCGCGCACGGTGAAGGCGACCTGGAGGGTGCCGTAACCGCAGGAAATGCTGGTCATCGAATAGTCCGGGTAGTTCCACAGGTACCTGCCGGTCGGGTTCCAGGCATAGGTGTATGCGGGGGTGCCGCCACTGACATATCCCTCACACAGGACAGCCGTACCCGTGCTCTCGCAGCTGAGAGAGGTGATGGTCAGCGTGGCTGCCTGTGCCGGTAGGGGGCTGATCCCCATACCGAGAACGGCCAGAGCGGTGACTGCTAACGCACGAATGCGGTGTGAACGAGGCATGGTGTTCTCCCGGGTGGTAGATCAGAAATGTCGGATTCGGTATACCGCACTAATTCGCGTAAAGGAATATCCTTCTAAAAGGTAATTGTTCGGTGCCAGCCCGACGGAGCGGTGGCGTTACCACCTGACCAGGACCAGCGCGACGGGTGCCGCGAGGAGGCATCATGGCGGGTATGCGCACCGAGACCTTCCAGTTCCGCACCGGTGACCAGGCCCAGGTGCGCGACATCACCGAGACCTGCGCCGAATTCCTGCGGGACGGTGACGACGGGCTGCTGAACGTCTTCGTGCCACACGCCACCGCCGGGGTGGCGATCCTGGAGACCGGCGCCGGCAGCGACACCGACCTGCTGATCGCGCTGCGCGAGCTGCTGCCGGCCGATGACCGGTGGCAGCACCGGCACGGCTCCCCCGGCCACGGCCGCGATCACGTGCTGCCCGCGCTGATCGCCCCGTACGCCACGGTGCCGGTGGTCTCGGGCCGGCTGCAGCTGGGCACCTGGCAATCCATCTGCCTGGTCGACACCAACGTCGACAACGCCGTCCGGACGGTCCGGCTCAGCTTCCTCACCGGCTGAAGGCGAGGTCGAGATGCGCACCCTGAGGATCGCCGGTGCCGAGCCCGAGCAGCGGGCCGCCGAGCTGGCGACCGGTAGCGCCCGATGGCTGCCGGACGCGCTGGCCGGCTATGACCAGCTGTTCGCCGCGACCGGCCTGCGGCCGGAGCGGATCCGCCGGCTCGGGCTGGCCGCCCGGGACGCCCTGGCCGGTTGGGCGCCGGACCTGTCCGCCGAGCTCGACTGCCTTGCCGGGGCCAGCGGGGTGCCGGAGTGGCGGATCCACGCGGTCAACGCCCGCACCGAACTGCTGGCCGCGGCCGGCGCCGCCAGCCGGGGCGAGTGCTCGACGGTGGCCGGAGAGAACCCGGCCGGGGCGATGATCGGCGCCCAGACCTGGGACTGGCACCAGGAGCTGGCCGGCGGCTGGGCGGTGCTGGAGTACCCGCGGGCCAGCCGGCCGTTCGTCACGCTCACCGAGTTCGGCCTGCTGGGCAAGATCGGGATCAACTCCGCCGGCCTGGGGGTGCTGTTCAACATCTTGTCCCACCGGGCCGACACCGGCGACGGCGGCGTGCCGGTGCACGCGGTGGCCCGCCGGATCCTGGACTCGGCCGGGGACGTCGAGGCCGGCATCGCGATCCTGCGCAGCGCGCCGCTGGCCGCCTCGAGCTGCTTCACGCTGCTGGACGCCACCCGGCTGGCCTGCCTGGAGGCCTCCCCCGCCGGGGTGGCCGAGCTGCCGCCGGCCCGTTGGAGCGTGCACACCAACCACTTTCAGGACCCCGGGCTGGCGGCCGGCGCGCTACCGATCGGGGACGAGTCCGACAGCCTGCCCCGGCACGCGGTGCTGACCGCGCTGACTGCTGGGCCGGCCGGTGACCCCGACGCCCGGAGTGCCGAAGAGCTGGCCGACCTGCTGTGCGCCCACGAGGCCGACGGCGCCGGCGTGTGCTGTCACGCCGCGGCCGACGCCCCGCTGGGCAGCGGCTGGCAGACCCTGGCGACTGTCGGCCTGGACCCGGCCGACCGCCGGATGAGCGTGCTGGCCGGCGGCCCGTGCGGCCGGCCGGAGCAGCGGTGGCGGCAGTTCCGAGCTGGATGAGCTGGATGAGCCGGATGAGCCGCCCGGCCGGCGGTTGAGCTCTGGCCGCCCGGTCAGGTCCGGCAGTTAGGCCTTGGGTCGCCGATCAAGTCCTCGCCCGCCGAGGGGGCCACTGCCCCGCCGGGTCCGCCGGCGGCGGTGCAGGACGGCGCCGATGCCGACGCCGACCACCAACGAGGCCAGCTGGCTGCCCCAGAACTCGTACTCGCGCACCCCGGGCTGCAGGCCGTTGAACAGGCCTGAGAACACCAGCGCCACCACCACCGCGATCGCGATCCACACCACCCTGCGGCCGAACAGGGCGCGCGCCAGCAGGTAGCCCAGCCAGCCCAGCACCACCCCGCTGACGCCCACGATCACCTGGTCCGAGGGCCCGGCCAGCCAGCCGACCAGCCCGCTGGTCAGCGCCGCCGCGCCGGTCACCAGGGCCAGGTACCGCAGGCCGGCGGTCAGGGTGAACCAGCCGAGCACCGCGAACGGGATGGACAGGGCGGCCAGCTGCCCGGCGCTGGCGTGCACCAGCGGGGCGAGCACGACGCCGGGCAGGCCGCCGAGCTGGCGGGGCTTGATCCCCAGCTCCAGCAACGGGTGTCCCAGCGCGGCGTCGATGCCGAGCACCAGCCACAGCGCCGCGAGCGCGCCCGTCATGACGACCAGCGCGCCGCCGGCGCTGGTCGGGCGGATCGGCCGCAGCAGCTTGGTGTCCAGCAGCTCCTGGCGCCGCTGCTGCTTGCGGCTCAGGCCCACAGCTGGCCTTCCAGCTGCTGCGCGGCCTGCTGCATCGAGCCGGAGTAGGCGCCGGTCGAGAGGTACTTCCAGCCGCCGTCGCAGACGATGAAGACCACGTCGGCCGGCTGGCCGGATTTCAGGGCCCGGTCGGCGGTGGCCAGCGCGGCGTGCAGGATCGCCCCGGTCGAGATGCCGGCGAAGATGCCTTCCTGCTCGACCAGGTCCCGGGTCCGGCGCAGCGCGTCGTAGGAGGTCACCGAGAACCGCGAGGTCAGCACCGAGTCGTCGTACAGCTCCGGAATGAAGCCCTCGTCGATGTTGCGCAGGCCGTAGACCAGCTCGCCGTAGCGGGGCTCGGCGGCGACCACCTGGATGCCGGGCACCTTCTCGCGCAGGAACCGGCCGGCGCCCATCAGCGTGCCGGTGGTGCCCAGGCCCGCGACGAAGTGGGTGATGCCCGGCAGGTCGGCCAGCACCTCGGGGCCGGTGCCGTCGTAATGGGCCTGGGCGTTGGCCGGGTTGCCGTACTGGTAGAGCATCACCCAGTCCGGGTTCTCGGCCGCCAGCTGCTTGGCCATCGCGACGGCCTGGTTCGAGCCGCCGGCCGCCGGCGAGGAGATGATCCGGGCGCCGAACATCTCCAGCAGCTGCCGGCGCTCGGAGGAGGTGTTCTCCGGCATCACGCACACGATCCCGTAGCCCTTGAGCTTGGCGATCATCGCCAGCGAGATGCCGGTGTTGCCCGAGGTGGGTTCCAGGATGGTGCAGCCCGGTGTCAGCCGGCCGTCCACCTCGGCCGCCGCCACCATCGCCAACGCCGCCCGGTCCTTGATCGAGCCGGTCGGATTGCGGTCCTCCAGCTTGGCCCAGAGCCGGACAGCGGGCTGGTCGCCGGTGGCCTCCCAGCGCGGTGACAGCCGGGGCAGGCCGACCAGCGGGGTGCTGCCGACCGCGTCGGCCAGCGAGTCGTAACGGGTCACCGTGCTGCGTGGGCCCGCGATCCGCCGGAGGCCTGGCTACCGCCGGCGACCGCGGGCAGGATGGTCACGGCGTCGCCGTCGGACAGCGCGGTGTCCAGCGAGCCGGTGAACCGGACGTCCTCGTCGTTGACGTAGACGTTGACGAAGCGGTGCAGCGAACCGTCCTCGGTGACCAGGCGACTCTTGAGCCCGGCGTAGCGGGATTCCAGGTCATCGAGCAGGGCGGCCAGGTTGGCGCCCTCGCCCGGAACGGACTTCTCCCCGCCGGTGTAGGTGCGCAGGATGGTCGGGATCTTGACCTCGACGGCCATGGATTCTCCTTCGAAATGTCGATGCACTGACACCAACCCAACCACGGATGCCGCGGCAATATGCCTACCGGGTCGATGCCTACCGCCTGGGCCCGGCCGTCAACCGATGCTCACGGACTCGGCGCGTCAAGGTCATCCACCTTCTCGACGGGCTCCTCGCTGACCTCGCCGTCGACGATCCGGTAGGACCGGAACTCGACGGAGTCGGGGTCGGCGGTGGAGACCAGGACGTAGTGGGCGTTGGGTTCGGCCGCCAGCGCGATGTCGGTGCGTGAAGGGTAGGCCTGGGTCGCGGTGTGCGAGTGATAGATCACCACCGGCTCCTCGTCGGCCTCGTCCATCGCCTTCCACAGCGTGAGCTGCTCACCGGAGTCGAACTGGTAGAAGGTCGGTGAGCCGGCGGCGTTAAGCATCTCGACCAACCGCTGCGGGCGGTCCGAGCCGGCCGGGCCTGCTACCACGCCGCACGCCTCGTTCGGATGGTCCCGGCGGGCATGGGCGATGATCGCGTCATAGATCGCCGCGGGCAGTCTCAGCACAGCTGCCACGATATCCGCCCCGGCCAACCGGCGGTCAGGACAGCACCTGCATCACCAGCATGTCCTGCACCGCGGTCAGCCAGGAGTAGATCTGCACCGCGGGCTGGCTGTCGTCCAGCTCCGCCTCCTCGGTGACGCCGAGCCGGGTGCCCAGCGCCAACCGCAGGTCGTTGAGCACCCGCAACCACCGATCGATCGCCTCGGCGTCCAGCGTCACCCGGCCGCCGCCGGCGACAAGTTCGGCCCGGCAGGCCTGCAACCGCCCGATCCGCTCGGCCCGCAGATCGCTCTCGACCAGCTCCCGGTACTCCCGGGCGGCGTCCTGGTCATCGGTGTAGCCGTCGGGATAGAGCCGCTGGGTGACCGGATCGTCCGGGTCGGGCTGGGCGAGGGCGTCGGCGAAGTCATCGAGCAGGCCGGCGAGCAGCGTGGCCTCGGCGTCGGTGATCTCCAGCCGCAGGGCGCCGGCCTTGCGGCGCAGCCTCATGAGTCGTGCTGGATGGTCGCCCACAGGCCGTAGCCGTGCAGGGTGGCCGTGTCGCCCTCCATCCGCTCCCGGGGACCCGATGACACCACCGCCCGGCCCTTGTGGTGGACGTCGAGCATCAGCGCGGTGGCCTTGTCCTTGGGATAGCCGAACACTTTCATCAGCACGTGCGTGACGTAGGACATCAGGTTCACCGGGTCGTTCCAGACCACGGTCACCCAGGGGCGGTCGGCCTCGGCGGTCTCGTCGGCCTGCTGGTCGACGACCGCCTCCCGATGTGGTGCGAAGGTCGGCGTGGACATGCCTCCATGGTGGCATGGGCGGCTCTGACACGATCTGGGCATGCCTGTCGAGTCGACTGCCCTGCTCACCGACCAGTACGAGCTCACCATGCTCACGGCGGCGCTGAGCGACGGCTCCGCCCAGCGGCGCTGCACCTTCGAGGTGTTCACCCGCCGGCTGCCCAACGGCCGCCGGTTCGGCGTGGCGGCAGGGCTCGGCCGGCTGATCCCGGCGATCCGGGACTTCCGCTTCGCCGCCGAGGAGCTGGATCGGCTCCGGGCCGAGGGGGTGATCGACGACCGCGCCGCGGGCTACCTCGCCGAGTACCGGTTCACCGGCGACATCAGCGGCTACGCCGAGGGTGAGCCGTACTTCGGGTACTCCCCGATCCTGAGCGTGACCGGCAGCTTCGCCGAGGCGGTGGTGCTCGAGACGCTGATCCTGTCGGTGCTCAACCACGACTGCGCCATCGCCGCCGCGGCCGCCCGGATGGTGGTGGCCGCCGGTGACCGGCCGATCATCGAGATGGGCTCGCGACGCACCCACGAGCAGGCCGCGGTGGCCTGCGCCCGGGCCGCCTACCTGGTCGGCTTCCAGGCCACCTCGAACCTGGCGGCCGGGTCCCGCTACGGCATCACGACCACCGGAACCGCCGCCCACGCCTTCACCCTGCTGCACGACAGCGAGCAGGCCGCCTTCGCCGCGCAGGTGGCCGCGCTGGGCGTCACCACCACCCTGCTGGTCGACACCTACGACATCAGCCGTGGAATCGAGAACGCGATCGCAGTCGCCGGCCCCGGGCTGGGCGCGATCCGGATCGATTCCGGCGACCTGGCCGTGATGGCCCACCAGTCCCGCGCGCAGCTCGACCGGCTCGGCGCCACCGGCACCCGGATCGTGGTGAGCGGTGATTTGGACGAGTACGCGATCGCGGCGCTGGCGGCCGCGCCGGTGGACACCTACGGGGCAGGCACGGCGGTGGTCACCGGCTCCGGCGCCCCGACCGCCGGCCTGGTCTACAAGCTGGTCGAGGTACAGGGCCGGCCGGTGGCCAAGCGCAGCGAGAACAAGGCCAGCATCGGCGGCGCCAAGCTCGGATACCGGCGGCACCGGGCGTCCGGAACCGCCACCGAGGAGCTGGTGATGCGCCAGCAGGCCGGCTTCGAACCGGCCGGCGGTGACCGGCTGCTGAGCGTGCCGGTGCTGCGCGAGGGCGAGCTGGTCGCCCAGCCCACCCTGCAGGACTCACGCGAGCACCACCGGGCCGCCATGACGGCACTGCCCTGGGAGGCGCTCAAGCTCTCGGCCGGCGAGCCGGGGCTTACCGTCAGCTTCGACTGAATAGGAGTGCAGATGGCTGAGGTAGTGCTGTTCCACCACGCGCTGGGCCTGACCCCGGGCATCGCCGCCTTCGCCGACGAGGTGCGCGGCGCCGGGCACACCGTCCACACGCCTGACCTGTTCGAAGGGCGCACCTTCGACACCCTGGAGCAGGGGGTGGCCCACGCCGAGCGGATCGGGTTCGGCGAGGTGATCCAGCGCGGCGTCCGGGCGGTCCAGCAGCTGCCCGCGGAGCTGGTGTACGCCGGCTTCTCGCTGGGAGTGCTGCCGGCGCAGTGCCTGGCCCAGACCCGGGCCGGGGCGCGCGGAGCGCTGTTGATGTACTCCTGCGTCCCGGTGTCGGAGTTCGGCTCGGGCTGGCCGGCCGGGGTGCCGGTGCAGGTGCACGGGATGGACGCCGACCCGATCTTCGCCGGCGAGGGCGACCTCGACGCCGCCCGCGAACTTCTCGAGCAGGCCCAGGACGGGCAGCTGTTCCTCTACCCCGGCGATCAGCACTACTTCGCCGACAGCACGCTGCCCTCCTACGTCCCGGACGCCGCCGCGTTGCTTTGCCGGCGGGTGCTCAGCTTTCTCGACGGGCGCTAGCGGCCCGGATCGGGGTCGCGCCGCCCCTGGCGCTGGCCCTCGCCGCCGATCGCGGCCTGCCCGGCCGCCTCTGCCAGCCGGTGCTTCTTGTCACCGTGGGCCTCGCGGTTCAGCTGGTCGATCAGGTGCGGGTAGTGCGCCTCGAACGCCGGGCGCTCGGAGCGGATCCGGGGCATCGAAGTGAAGTTGTGCCGCGGCGGCGGGCAGGAGGTCGCCCACTCCAGTGAGTTGGCGTGCCCCCACGGGTCATCGGCGGTGGCGAGCTCGCCGAAGCGGTAGGACTTGTAGACGTTGTAGAGGAACGGCAGCATCGAGGCGCCGAGCAGGAACGCCCCGACGCTGGAGATGGTGTTCAGGGTGGTGAACCCGTCGCCGGGCAGGTAGTCGGCGTAGCGGCGGGGGAAGCCCTCGGAGCCGACCCAGTGCTGCACCAGGAACGTGAGGTGAAAGCCGATGAAGGTCAGCCAGAAGTGCAGCTTGCCCAGCTGCTCGTCCATGTAGCGGCCGGTGAACTTCGGAAACCAGAAGTACACCCCGGCGTAGGCGGCGAACACGATGGTGCCGAACAGCACGTAGTGGAAGTGCGCCACCACGAAGTAGGTGTCCGAGACGTGGAAGTCGGCCGGCGGGCTGGCCAGCACGACGCCGGTCAGGCCGCCGAACAAGAAGGTCACCAGGAACCCGATCGAGAACAGCATCGGTGACTCGAAGGTGATCGAGCCCCGCCACAGGGTGCCGATCCAGTTGAAGAACTTCAGCCCGGTCGGCACCGCGATCAGGAAGGACAGGAAGGAGAAGAACGGCAGCAGGACCACGCCGGTGGCGAACATGTGGTGGGCCCAGACGGTCAGCGACAGCGCGGCGATGGACAGCGTGGCCAGCACCAGGCCCTTGTAGCCGAACAGCGGCTTGCGGGCGAACACCGGAAAGATCTCGGACACGATCCCGAAGAACGGCAGCGCCAGGATGTAGACCTCGGGGTGGCCGAAGAACCAGAACAGGTGCTGCCACAGGACCGCGCCGCCGTTCTCCGAGGCGTACACGACCGAGCCCAGGTGCCGGTCGGCCCACAGCACCAGCAGGGCCGCGGTCAGGATCGGGAAGGCCAGCAGCACCAGCAGCGAGGTCACCAGGATGTTCCAGGTGAAGATCGGCATCCGGAACATCGTCATGCCGGGCGCCCGCAGCGTGAGCACTGTGGTGATCATGTTGACGCCGCCGAGGATGGTGCCCAGGCCCGACAGCGCCAGGCCCAGGATCCAGAAGTCGGCGCCGGCGCCGGGCGAGTGCGTCATGTCATTGAGCGGCAGGTAGAACGTCCAGCCGCCATCGGCCGCGCCGCCCGGCGTGAGGAAGCCCAGGCAGGCGACGGTCGCGCCGAACAGGTACAGCCAGTAGGACAGGGCGTTCAGCCGCGGGAACGCCACATCCGGCGAGCCGATCTGCAGCGGCAGCACCAGGTTGGCGAAGGCGAACACGCTCGGGGTGGCGAAGAACAGCAGCATGATCGTGCCGTGCATGGTGAACAGCTGGTTGTACTGCTCGTTGGTCAGCACCTGCATGCCCGGACGAGCCAGCTCGGCGCGCATCACCAGCGCCATCAGGCCGCCGAGCATGAAGAAGACGAACGAGGTCACCAGGTACATCCGGCCGATCAGCTTGTGATCGGTGGTGCGCAGCACCTGCAGGAACATCGAGCCGCTGGCGGGTTGATCGGCCGGGTACGGGCGGCTCACGATGGGCGCGGGCTCGAGGTCGAGCGGGCTCGCGGTCGAGCTGGTACCTGCAGTGGTCGTCAATCCAGCCTCCGGCTTAGGCATGTCAGATTCCAGCCGTCCGCCGACTGCCGGGTGTCTGCTCCCTTGCAGGATAGCCACCGAGCCCGCCGTGGAGCGCACCGGCCCGGCCGGGCGTTTCACCCCGCGCCGGGGGTTATCCGGGGGCTGCGCTGGTGGCGCGGTGGCCTACGGTGAAGGGAACCCGCCCGACCGCCGGGCTTTGTCGAAAGGTCGTGAGCATGGCAGCCACCGAAGGCCCTGACGCGCTCGTCAGGTTGATCACCGTGCGGCACAAGGCAGTGCTGGCGACGATCAAGTCCGACGGCCGGCCGCAACTGTCCAACGTGACCTACGCCTTCACCGCCGACCCGTCCGCGCCAGGCGCCGGTGTGGCCAGGATCTCGATCACCAGCAGCCGGGCCAAGTACCGCAACCTGGTGCGGGACCCGCGAGCCAGCCTGCACGTCAGCTCCCCGGATTTCTGGTCCTATGCGGTGGCCGAGGCACTGGCCGAGCTCAGCCCGGTGGCGGCCGACCCGCAGGACCAGACCGTCGATGACCTCGTCGCGCTCTACCGCGACGTCCAGGGTGAGCACCCGGACTGGCAGGAGTTCCGGCAGGAGATGGTCACCGACCAGCGGGTGATGCTGCGGCTGGCAGTCAGCCGGGTGTACGGAATGACCAGCGGCGGCTGAGCCGTCTTCACCAGAGAGGCAGCGCCATGTCGCGCGAGATCGGGTCGTTGAAGATCGGTTACAAGGCGTCGGCCGAGCAGTTCGGCCCCCGCCAGCTGCTGGACTACGCGGTCCAGGCCGAGCAGCTCGGACTGGACAGCGTGATGATCTCTGATCACTTTCAGCCCTGGCAGCACGACGGCGGCCATGCGCCGTTCTCGCTGGCCTGGCTGGCCGCCGTCGGCGAGCGCACGTCCCGGGTGCAGCTGGGCACCAGCGTGCTGACCCCGACCTTCCGCTACAACCCGGCCATCATCGCCCAGGCCTTCGGCACCCTGGCCTGCCTCTACCCGAACCGGATGCTGCTCGGCATCGGCACCGGCGAGGCGCTGAACGAGGTGGCGGTGACCCGGGTGGAGTGGCCGGACTTCAAGCAGCGCTTCGCCCGGCTGCGCGAGGCGGTGCAGCTGATGCGGCGGTTGTGGACCGAGGAGCGGGTCACCTTCGACGGCGAGTACTACCAGACCACCGACGCCACGGTGTATGACCGGCCCGAGCAGAGCGTTCCGGTCTACATCGCCGCCGGCGGGCCGGTGGTCGCCAAGTACGCCGGCCGGGCCGGCGACGGTTTCATCTGCACGTCCGGCAAGGGCGCCGAGCTCTACCGGGACAAGCTGATGCCGGCGGTCGAGGAGGGACTGGCCGCGGCCGGCCGGGACCCCGCCCAGCTGGACCGGATGATCGAGATCAAGCTCTCCTACGACCCCGACCCGGAGCAGGCGTTGCAGAACACCCGGTTCTGGGCGCCGCTGTCGCTGACCGCCGAGCAGAAGCACGGCCTGCACGATCCGATCGAGATGCAGGCCGCCGGGGCGGCGCTGCCGATCGAGCAGATCGCCAGCCGGTGGATCGTGACCAGTGACCCCGAGGCCGCGGTGGCGGCGATCCGCCCTTACCTGGACTACGGCTTCAACCACCTGGTCTTTCACGCCCCCGGCCACGACCAGTCCCGGTTCCTGTCCTCCTTCAGCGAGCAGGTCCTGCCGCTGCTGCGTGAAACCAGCTGACGGCGGTGTCGGGCGCCGGCATCAGACGGGTCCGCGAGCCCGACCTCGCTGCCGTTGCCGGCCTGATCCGCGAGCTGGCCGAGTACGAGCGGACACCCCCGCGCTGCCGGCCCACCCGCGGCCAGCTGGCCAGGTCGCTGTTCGGCGCCGAGCCGGCGCTGTTCGGCCACGTCGCCGAGGCGCGGGGCGAGGTGGTCGGTTGCGCGCTGTGGCTGCCCGACCTGTCGGCCGGACCAGGCTGCGATGGGATCTTTCTGAAAGACCTCTATGTCCGGCCTGAGCACCGCGGCCGGGGCCTGGGCCGCGGCCTGCTCGCCGCGCTGGCCGCCGAGAGCTGTCAACGCGGTTTCGACAGGCTGGAATGGTCTGTCGCGCAGTGGAACATGCCGGCGATCGGCTTCTACGAGTACCTCGGGGCGCGTCCGACGCCGGAAGGCACGGGGTACCGGCTCAGCAGCGCTGCGCTGACAGCTTTAGGACAGTAAAACTCCCTTGCGCTTGCGGGTGACCAGTTAGTCACTTAGAGTCAACATCAATTTGCTGTTAATTTTTCCGCTTCGAGCAGGGATTTCCATGAGACGAGTTATCGCCGGTGCGTCTGCGGCTGTCCTAGTTGGCGCGCTGTTGTCCCTGGTCGGTCCGGCCAGCCAGGCGGGGGCGGCGACCCTCTCTGTTCCGAGCAGCTACCGCACCATCGGCGCGGCCATCGCCGCCGCCCGCAACGGTGACACCGTCTCGGTGTCACCCGGCACCTACCGCGAGAACATCACCATCATGGGCAAGCGGATCACGATTCGCTCGGTCTCGGGCCCCGGCGTCACCGTCATCGCCGGCAATCCCGGCCGCACGCCGGTGATGATCCAGAACATCCCGGCCGGCACCATGACCCTGCAGGGCTTCCGGATCGTCTCCGGGTCAGCGCCCAGCGGCCAGGGCGGCGGCATCACCATCGCCAACTACGCCAGCCCGACGATCCGCGGCAACGAGCTCGTCTCCAACCGGTCCAACGACGGCGCCGGGATCCTGGTCTACAACAACTCGCACCCGACGATCACCGGCAACAACATTCACCACAACACCGCGGCCAGGTTCGGCGGCGGGGTCTTCGCCGTCATCAACTCCAACCCCAAGGTCACCGGCAACACGATCAGCAACAACCGGGCCTACGGCGGTGGCGGCATCTACCTCGAGAACGACGTATCGCGCCCGAGCGCCCGCTCCGCGCCCAGCGTGACCGGCAACAGGATCACCTCGAACGTCTCCACCCAGGCCGGCGGCGGCATCATGCTGCGCACCGGCGTCAACGCGCTGATCGCCAAGAACACCATCACCGGCAACAGCTCGCCCTACGGCGGCGGCATCGAGGTGGAGACCACCGGCAGCACGCCGCGGATCACCGGCAACGTGATCACCGGCAACTCGGCGCTCACCTCTCCGGCGTGGCCCGGCAGCGGCAGCGGCGGCGGCATCGCGGTGTTCGGCTGGTCCCGCCCGATCATCTCGCACAACAGCATCATCGGTAACCGGACCACCCGCTTCGGCGGCGGCATCGTGCTGGCCGAGGGTTCGGTGTCTCTGGTGAACGCCAACAACATCGCCAAGAACACCGTGATCGACACCGGCTCCGGGCCCGGCGGTGGTGGCATCTACCTGGCCAACTCCGAGGCGACCATCCAGAACAACGCGCTGCGGCAGAACTCCGCGCCGCTCGGTGGCGGTGTCGCGTTCGTCGGAACCGGCTCGCTGGTGCTGGTGAACAACACCATCGTCTCCAACGCCTCCCGGGCCGGCAGCGCGGCCTCCGGCGGTGGCCTGTTCGTGTCCAAGAAGACCTCGGGCAAGGCCTCGATCGTCAACAACATCTTCACCGCGAACAACAACTTCCAGATCTTCGAGATGGGCGAGTTCGCCACCTACTCCAACAACCTGATCACCAACAGCGGCAACGGAATGTTCTACAGCTTCCCGGCGCACACCATCACCGACATCCGCAACTTCAACGGCAACCCCAACATCAGGCTGGCGGTCGGCAATGTCGGTTCTGCCCCGGCGTTCGTCAACGCCCCGGTCTTCGACTACCGGCTCACCAAGGGCTCGCCGGCCGTGGACGCCGGCCGCTCGACCGGGGCCCCGCCGCTCGACATCCGCGACCTGCCTCGCTACGGAACCCGACCCGACATCGGGGCGTTCGAGTACCGCCCGTAAACGTAAGGCTGTTTCCTCTCAGCCTTAAACCTCTGAACTCACCGGCAATTTCACGCACAGGGCACTTGCGCTGACACCGATACGAGCGCACGGTAGGACATCCCCTATGGGAGGTCACCATCATGCCCGCTATTCACCCGTTACGCCTGCTGCTGGCCGCCTCGATGATGGGACTGCTCATCGGCGCCACCGAGCCGGCCGGCGCCTCGACGCTCAGCTCTTCCACTCTCGACGCCGCTGCCGCCGGAGTCCCGCGTCCTGACCACGTCGTCGTGGTGGTGATGGAGAACCACTCGAACACCGACGTGATAGGCAATCCGGCCGCCCCGTACATCAACTCTCTCGCCGCGACCGGCGCCAACTTCAGCCAGTCCTACGCCCTCACCCACCCGAGCCAACCGAACTACTTCGCCCTGTTCTCCGGCTCCCTCCAGGGTGTCGATGACAACTCCTGCCCGCACACCTTCAGCACTCCCAACCTGGGCGCAGCGTTGATCGCGAAGGGCCTGACTTTCAAGGGCTATTCCGAGTCCATGCCGTACAACGGCTACACCGGCTGCAGCAGCGGCGCCTACGTCCGCAGGCACAACCCGTGGGTCAACTGGACCAACGTCCCGGCCGCGTCCAACCTGACGTTGAACGCCTTTCCCACCGACTACAACGAGTTGCCGACGGTGTCGTTCGTGATCCCCAACCTGGACAACGACATGCACGACGGCACCGTCGCCGAGGGCGACAGCTGGCTGAAGTCACACCTCGACGGCTACATCAGGTGGGCCCGCACCCACAACAGCCTGTTCATCCTGACCTTCGACGAGGATGACAACAACTCCGGCAACCGGATCCCGACCGTCTTCGTCGGCGCCCAGGTCAAGCCCGGCATCTATTCCGAGCGAATAGATCACTACAATGTGCTGCGAACCCTGGAGGACGCCTACGGCCTGCCGTACGCCGGCGCCAGCGCGAACGCCGCTCCGATCACCGGAGTCTGGACGACCAGTCCCGATCCCGATCCGGGTTGCTCAGCGGCGCAACTGATGGTCAACCCCGGCTTCGAGCGGGGCACCGCCAGCCCCTGGATCGGCGACACCGGCCTGGTGGCGCGCGAGACCGCCGAGCAGCCGGCCTGGGCCGGCAGCTGGTTGGCCACGCTGGGCGGCCAGGGCATCGCGGACACCAACAGGCTCAGCCAGCTGGTCAGCATCCCCGCGGGCTGCCAGGCCCGCCTGAGCTTCTGGCTGGACATCGACACCGACCAGCGCACCACCTCGACCGTGTACGACACGCTGAGGGTGACGCTGCGCTCGCCGTCCGGCTCGGTACTCGACGCGTTGGCCACCTACTCGAACCTGAATGCCACGACCGGCTATCGCAAGCACAGCTTCGATGTGTCGGAATACGCCGGCCGCCAGCTGCTGGTGACGTTCACCGCCCGGGAGAACTCGAGCCGGCAGACGTCGTTCTTCCTCGACTACACGACCGTGTGGGTCAGCTGAGGCATCAGTCGCCCTTGACGTTGACGATCTGGCGCAGCGTGTGCCGGATCTCGACCAGCTCGGCCGCGTCGCGCATCACGACGTCGATGTCCTTGTAGGCGTCGGGGTGCTCGTCGAGAAAGGCGTTGGAGCGGCCCCAGGCGATGCCACGCATCCGCTCGTCCAGGTCGGCCCGGCTGAACTTCTTGCGGGCAGCCGTCCGCGAGTAGTTCCGGCCGGCGCCGTGCGGCGCGGAGCAGAGGCTGAGCCGGTTGCCCTTGCCGGCCACGACGTAGGACGCCGAGCCCATGCTGCCCGGGATGAGCCCGGCCTGGCCGGCCTTCGCCGAGATCGCGCCCTTGCGCGAGAGCCATACCTGCTTGCCGAAATGGGTTTCCTGCTCGGTGTAGTTGTGGTGGCAGTTCACCGACTCCAGCCGCTGGGCCGGTGCGTGCCAGCGGGCGAAGGCTTCCAGGACGCGGTCCATCATCTCCTCACGGTTGAGGAACGCGAATCGCTGCGCCCAGCGCAGCGCGCGCAGGTAGGAGTCGAACTGCGGCTCGTCCTCGAGAAGGTAGGCCAGGTCGGGATGGGGTAACTCCGCACCTCGGCGCCGGCATTGCTGTTGGGCGATGGCGATGTGCTTGCCGGCCAACCTGTTGCCGACCCCGCGGGAGCCCGAATGCAGGAACAGCCAGACCTGGTCAGCCTCGTCCAGGCTGACTTCGATGAAGTGATTGCCCGAACCCAGGCTGCCCAGTTGCAGCCGCCAGTTGGGGCTGGCGGCCTCGGCCTGGTCGGCGCCGGCCAGCTCCTCCAGCTCGGCGATCCGCGGCGCGGCGCCTGGCCTGACCTTGGTGTTGTACTTGCCGGCCGACAGCGGCACCGCCGCGCTGATCGCCCGGTGCAACGCATCGCGGTCAGCGGGCAACTCCTCGGCGTGGTACTGGGTCCGCACCGCGAACATGCCGCAGCCGATGTCGACCCCGACCGCCGCCGGCATGATCGCCCCTACGGTGGGAATCACCGAACCGACCGTGGCCCCCTTGCCCAGGTGCGCGTCCGGCATCAGGGCGAGGTGCGGATCGATGAAGGGCATCCGACTGGTCGTGACCGCCTGGGCCCTGGTCTGGTCCTCCAGGACCGAGGCCCAGTTCAGCAACCGCTCGTTGATTCGCTCCATGACCGCCATTGTCCTCAGCCCGGGCGGCTGGATCTGCCAGGATCACCGCATGCGCCCCCGCCGGGTGGTGTGCGTGGGTAGGCTCGCCGCGGCGGCGAGCGGACTCGGCGTCAGACAGACGTGCCACGCGAGGAGGTTCGCCCATGCCACGACCGTCCGGTGAGGCCAGCGACGTCAAGGCACCCGTCGGCGCCCGGGACGAACCAGAGGTCGAGAAGGCCTTCGACCGGCTGGTCGAGGATGGCGACAACCGGCTCTCCCGGCCGCTGTTGCCGCTGCTGACAACCGGTCTTCTCGGCGGCATCGACATCGGGATAGGCGTGCTGGCCTACCTGGTGGTCCTGCACGAGACCGGCAATTCACTGCTTGCCGCGCTGGCCTTCACGATCGGATTCGTGGCCCTGCTGATGGGCCGCAGCGAGCTGTTCACCGAGAACTTCCTGGTGCCCGTCACCGCGCTGGTGGCCGGCCGCGGCACCTTCCTGCAGCTGATCCGGCTCTGGGTCGCGACGCTGGTGATGAACCTGGTCGGCGGGGTGATGCTGGCCGCCATGATCGTGGTGGCGCTTCCCGAGCTGCAACCGACCGCGATCGAGGCCGGCGGCCATTACGCCCACCTGGGGGTGTCGTGGCGCTCGTTCTTCCTGGCGGTGCTGGGCGGCGCCGTCATCACGCTGCTCACCCGGATGCAGCACGCCAGCGACAGCGTGGGCGTCAAGGCGATCCCCGCGATCCTGATGTCCTTCGTGCTGGTCGGCGCGCACCTGTTCCACGCGGTGCTCGACTCGATCCTGATCGCAGCCGGGCTGTTCAGCGGCGGCGCCGACTACAACTGGGGCCACTGGACCGGCGCGCTGTTGTGGTCGTGTTTCGGAAACCTGGTCGGCGGCCTGGCGCTGGTGACCACGGTGCGGCTGCTGCAGGTGCCGCACCGGGTGCAGGAGGAACGCGAGCAGAACAGCTGACCCGGTCTCAGACCGGCCCGGTCTCAGGCCGGCCCGGTTATCAGGCCGGCCGGTGCAGCGGGGTGACCGACGAGTCGTCGGCCAGCGCGGCGTCGGCTGCCGGGTGCTCCACGACGGCGATCACCCGGCCGCTCATGAACCGCGCGGTCCGCACCGGGGTGCCGCCCCGGGTCACCTCGGTGACCTCGACCAGGCCGCGGCCGTGGCTGACCTCGACCCGGCGGCCCGCGCGGGTGGCGGTGATGGTGTAGGTCCGGCTGCTCTCGCCGGCATCAATGACGATCTCGACGCTGTCGCCTCGCATGACGCTCCTTGTCCGAAACGCTGATGTCCGAAACGCTGATGTCCGAAACGCTGATGTCTCAAACGTTGGGCCGGGCTGGGCGCACGGCGTGAATAGGTATCCGACCGGGCAAGATCGCCTCGCGGCGAGTGGCGCGCTACGGCTTCAGCGTCGACGATCGTCCGTAGCGGCGTTCAGTTGGTGGGGCCCGGGGATTCTCCACCCGGCCGGACACTGATATCAACCATCTTTCCGGACGGACTATTCCTGATTGCGGCGTTGAGCGAGCCGATCACGGCGATGCCTCCGGTGAGTCCCGGCGGTACGCGCGGTGCTCGGCGAACAGCCGTTGAGCCTGGGTCAGGGCAGGCGCCGGGTCGCGCCACCGGCCGACGCTGTGCACGGCGCCGACCCCGGCGCGGAGCACGCCGGACAGGTCGCGGATCAGCCCGCCGCGCCGCTCGACCAGCGCCCGGCGCAGGTCGCCCTCCCACCAGGAGTAGCGCACCCCGCTCGCGGCGGTCACCGGCTCGACGTCCCGGCCGGTGGCCAGCGCCGCCCAGACCGCCGGAAGGTTCGCCCCGGCCCGCACCGCCAGGGCCAGCGAGCCGTAGAACCGGCCGTTGAGATCGATCAGCCGGGGAATGCCGTCGACCGGCACGATGAACTGCAACTCGGCCAGGCCGAACCAGCCCAGGGCGGCCAGCAGGGCAGCGGCGCGCCCGGACAGCTCAGGGTCCACCGGCACGCTGACCGCGCGGCAGCTTGCGCCGGCGCCGGGCGGCCAGACCCGCGAGGCGACCTGCATCGACTGGGCGAGAACCTGCCGGCCGCCGGCGCCGGTCACGGCGGCGTAGGCCATCAGGTGGCCCTCCAGGAACTCCTGCACCTCGGCCTGGCCGCCGAGGCCGGCGATCTGGCTGACCCGGCGGCGAGTGGCGGTGGCGCCGAGAACCACGTTGGTGTCGATGCGCGGCGGCGCCCCGGCCTGCCCGGGTCGGGCATGCATGCGGGCCTTCACCACGACCGGCAGGGTCTCATCCGACAGCGCGGCGGGCGTCAGGGACTCCGGCACCCGGAATCCGGCAGCCACCGCCGCCTCGGCCAGCCGGGCCTTGTCGAGCGCGTCCAGCACGACCTGGTGGCCGGCGTGCGGCACCACCGCCGCGACCGCGTCCCGGTGCTCGGACAGCGTCAGCACCTCGGCCTCGCCGGCGCCGAAGACCACCTCGTAACCGCCCTCGCGCACCGCTCGCGCCACTGCCGCCAGGAACGCCGGTTGGTCCTGGTGTGCGGCAGGCACCGGGTGCCGGCGTGCGCACGCTCGCGACGAGGACGCCAGGCCCCGGCCGTCCGGCGCGCCCACGCCGACCTGCCAGCCGGCCTGCGCCAGCGCCCGGACGGCCGCCAGCGCTCCCCGGCTGAATCCCTGCTCGACCACCAACGCGCGCACGCGCACCTCGCGTTTCCACCGCGCGCGGTGCCGGTGTGCTCTGGTCAGGCGCGCGTCGCTGAGCCACCCTAGCGGCCGCCCCGGCTCGTCGAGTCCCGCGAGCCGGGCGCCTGGAATGTCAGCAGGTTCCGAGACTGGGTCGGCCCGGGCTCCCGTGTTAAACTGGTCGGGCGCCGAATGCTGGCGCGGTCCAGGTCGAGAGGCGCTGCGACGGATGCTCATCCGCCACGCTCGATCCGTGATCACGTGAAGGGCGCCTCCCCTTGAGGAGGTGCCCTTTGTTACGTCCTCCTCCACACGTAACCGGCCGCTCGGGCTGTCCCACTGGCATGGGACCCCTTCGGTCATCACTCGTCACTCGGAAGGAATCATGAGCACAAGACTGCAGAATGTAAACGGAATCGACTTCGCGATCGCCGACATCTCGCTCGCGGAGTACGGCCGGCACCAGATGCGACTGGCCGAACACGAGATGCCCGGCCTGATGGCGATCCGTCGCGAGTACGCCGACGCCCAGCCGCTGCGCGGCGCCCGGGTCGCGGGTTCGCTGCACATGACCATCCAGACCGCGGTGCTCATCGAGACCCTGGTGGCGCTCGGCGCCGAGGTCCGCTGGGTGTCCTGCAACATCTTCTCCACCCAGGACGAGGCCGCCGCCGCGGTGGTGGTCGGCCCGAACGGCACTCCTGAGCAGCCCAGCGGCACCCCGGTGTTCGCCTGGAAGGGCGAGACGCTGGCCGAGTACTGGTGGTGCACCGACCAGCTGTTCGACTTCGGCGACGGCCGCGGCCCGAACATGATGGTCGACGACGGCGGCGACGCCACCCTGCTGGTGCACAAGGGCGTCGAGTACGAGGCAGCCGGCGCGGTGCCGCAGCCCTCCGAGGATGATCATGAGGAACTGCAGCAGATCCTGAAGACGCTGACCGACAGCCTGGCTCGCGACAAGCAGCGGTTCACCCGGATCGCCGCCGACATCAAGGGCGTCACCGAAGAGACCACCAACGGCGTCAAGCGGCTGTACAAGCTCGCTACCGATGGCCAACTGCTGTTCCCGGCCATCAACGTCAACGACTCGGTCACCAAGTCGAAGTTCGACAACAAGTACGGCATCCGGCACTCCCTGGTCGACGGCATCAACCGCGCGACCGACGTCATGCTGGCCGGCAAGCTTGCCGTCATCTGCGGCTACGGCGACGTGGGCAAGGGCGCGGTCGAGTCACTGCGGGGCCAGGGCGCGCGCGTCGTGGTCACCGAGATCGACCCGATCTGCGCGCTGCAGGCGGCCATGGACGGCCTGCAGGTCGTCCGGGTCGAGGACGTGGTGTCCGAGGCCGACATCTTCATCACCACCACCGGTGGCCGGGACATCATCATGGTCGATCACATGGCCAAGATGAAGCACAACGCCATCGTGGGCAACGTCGGACACTTCGACACCGAGATCGACATGGCCGGCCTGGGACGGGTCTCGGGGATCAAGAAGGTCGAGGTCAAGCCGCAGGTGCACGAGTGGACCTTCCCGGACGGCCACGCCATCATCGTGCTGTCCGAGGGCCGGCTGCTCAACCTCGGCAACGCCACCGGTCACCCGAGCTTCGTGATGTCGAACTCGTTCACCAACCAGACCATGGCCCAGATCGAGCTCTACACCAAGCAGGGCGAGTACGACAAGCAGGTCTACGTGCTGCCCAAGCACCTGGACGAGAAGGTGGCCCGGCTGCACCTCGAAGCGGTCGGCGCGCAGCTGACCGTGCTGACCAAGGAGCAGGCCGAGTACCTGGGCGTCGATGTGGAAGGCCCGTTCAAGTCCGATCACTACCGCTACTGACCCACCCGCCGCTCAAGCCGCCGCTCGGCGTCGGCTGAGCCGCGCGTAGTACCGGAACAGCACCCGGCCCGCGGTCGCCACTGGCGACTGCGGGCCGGTTGTCTTGTGCGCGCGGGCCGGTTATCACGTGTCCGGACGCCTGCGAGGCGACGGCGCCTCGGTGCTGGCCGCCCTGGCTCACCCGCTCAAGCGGGATTTCGCTAATGTAGACACTGAGCCGGCAAAGGTTTGAGCAGCCAATCCCCGCCGCAGGTACGGAAATCAGGTCTCATGACTAGGTCCGAACACTCCGGCGGCCACGACCGGCCCGCTTTCACCGCCCAGTCAGAGGTGGCCCGCAGTTTCCGGGCCGCCTGGGCCGGCAGCCGCGATCAGGCCACGGCGATTCCGGAACTGCTGCCGGTCAGGTTGGCCAAGGCCTGCGTGCAGGTGTTGCCGGTGACCGGCGCGGGATTGAGTCTGCTCAATCACGACTTCAGGGTTCCGGTGGGGGCGAGTGACGAGGTGGCCAGCCGCGCCGAGCGGTTGCAGTTCACCCAGGGCGAAGGCCCTTGCCTGGACGCGGCTCGCACCAGCAGGATCGTGATCGCCGGTGAGGCCGACATCCGGGAGCAGTGGCCGCTGTTCGCCGCCGAGTTCTTCGAGCAGACCCCTTACCGGGGGGCGATGTGCCTGCCCCTGCGGCTGAGCCCCGAGACGGTCGGGGCGCTGGACCTGTTCGTCACCGACCCGGATGACCTCGCTGCCATCAGCCTCACCGACGCCGTCTCGGTCTGCGACCAGATCATCGACGCGTTGACGATCGCCCAGGCCATCACCGGCTCAGCCGGGGCCTTCTCCGACGAGCCGGAGCCGGTGTGGCTGCAGAGTGGAGCGGCCCGCAACCGCACCAACGTCTGGGTCGCGATGGGAATGCTGATGACCCGGTTGGACTCCACCGCCCCCGATGCCCTGGCGGTGCTGCGCGGCTACGCCTACAGCCACGACGCGATGCTCGATGACATCGCCGACGCCATGGTCAAGGGCGAGTTGGACGCGGAGCAGGTTCAGGCCTGAAGCTCGTGGCGTGAGGGCGTCGCGCTCACTGCACGTGGCCTGCGTGGTCATCGTGCTGCTCGACCTGCTGGCTCGGGGCGTTGCTCGGGGTGGCCGTGGTGGCTTCGGCGACGCCCAGACCGCCGATGACGGCGACCAGGGCAGACACCGCGAAGGCGGCCGCCCGCCGTCGTGATCGTGCGATGGCTCTCATAGTCAGCTCCCCGGTCCCGCCTCGGACGGCGGGTCATCGGGAATTCGGCGCCCGCTCGTTGACGGATTGGCGCGGTGCCCGATCGGGTCGGCTCAGGACGCGGCCCCGGGGTTGAGCCGGGCGCGCAGCCGGCGGCTGGCCTCGGCCAGCGTGCCGGCCTGCTTGCACAGGGCGAAGCGGACCACGGTGGCGGCCTCGGGCACCGGTTCGGAGTAGAAGACCGACAGCGGCAGCCCGGCCACCCCTTGGTCCACCAGCATCCGCTCGCACCAGCCGGTGGCGTCCTCGCCGACATCGGCCAGGACGTAGAACCCGCTGCCGGGCATGGCCGCCGGGATGCCCAACTCGGTGAGCGTGTCGACGAAGGACCCCACCCGCCGCGACATGCCCGCCACCGTGCCGGCGATCAGGTTCTCGAAGTCGGGGCTGTCCAGCACCCGGGCGACCGCCAGCTGCAGCGGGGTCGGCGGGCAGAACGTGACGAACTGGTGCGCGGCCCGGATCCGGCGGGTCAGGCCCGGGCCGGAGACCGCCCAGCCGACCCGCCAGCCGGTCACGGCCAGGGTCTTCGACGCCGAGGAGACCTTGACCCGCAGCTCGGGGTCCGGCACCAGGTCCAGGATGCTGCGATGCGCCCCGGAGTCCAGGTTGAGGTGCTCGTAGGTCTCATCCGAGATCACCACGATCCCCCGGGTGTTGGCCAGGTCGGCCACCGCCTGCCACTCGTCGGCGTCCAGGGAGCGCCCGAACGGGTTCCACGGGCTGTTGACGACGATCATCTTGGTGGCCGGGGTGGTCACCGCCGCCAGCGCGGCGGCGTCCAGCCGGGAGTCCAGGCCGGGCAGCCGGATCGCCCGGACCACCCCGCCGAACTTGGTGATCACCGGGGCGTACTGCTCGTAGGCCGGCTCGACCACGATCGCCTCGTCACCCGGGTTGATCAGCGCCGCCACCGCGCAGTAATACGCCTCGGTCGCCCCGGCGCACACCGTGATCTCGGTGTCCGGGTCGAGCGGGCCGTACCGGCGGGCCAGCGCCGCCCGCAGCAGCGGGTGCCCGGCGCTGGGCGCGTACTGGTGCTCGGCGCCCTCGCCCACCGCGGCCAGCGCGGCCAGCACCTCGGCCGGCGGCCCGTGGTCGAAGACGCCCTGCGCGAGGTTGACCGCGCCGTGCCTGGCAGCGGCTGCCGGGATCCGGACGAACACCGACTCCACCGGAACGGCGCCGGCGGGCGGGTTAGCGATGCGAACCATCGATGCTCCTTGAGTCCAGCCGGTCGTCGACGAGTAGCTGAGTCAAGCAGATAACCCCCAAGAGGATCGGTGGAGACAACTGGCCCTCGTGGGACGCCTCGCACCTACGAAGTGCCTATTCTGCGCACATGCGCGCCGCTCGTGCCAACCGGTAGTCAGCGACCCATCGCGATCACCGGATAATCATCACGCAGCACCGCGATATGCAACCTTTGCAGGTTCTCCGAGGGACCGACGCCCAACTGGTCGCGCAGGGTGCCGCGCAACCGCTGGTAGGCGCCCAGCGCCGTGCTGGCGTCACCGCTGAGGTAGCAGGCCCGCATCAACAGGCTCCAGCCCCGCTCGCGCAGCGGCTGCCGGGCGGTCAGCTCGTGCAGGTCGGCCAGCACGGTGTGGCACTCCCCCAGCTGCATCCGCATCTCGATGTGGGCCTCCCGGGCCGCCCACCGCTGCTCGTCCAGTGCCTGGAACCGCATCCGCAGATTCGCCGAGCCCCGGGCGTCGACTCCGGCCGGCCCGGCCCACAGCTCCAGGGCCCGGCCCAGTTCCGCCGCGGCGACTCGCGCCTGACCCTGGGCCTGGTCCGTCCGGGCCTGGCGCACCAGGTTGGCGAACACCTCGACGTCCAGCTCATCCGGCCCGATCTCGAGCAGGTACCCGCCGCTCCGGTAGGTGATCAGCTCGTGCGCCGGCGCCAGCAACCGGCGGAGTTCGGTGGCGTAGGAGCGCAGGTTCTGCCGGGCTGAGGGCGGCGGCTCGTCCCACAGCCCGTCGATCAGCTGCTGGTAGGACACCACCTGCCCGGCGTCGAGCAGCAGCAACGCCAGCAGCGCCCGCAACGTCGGCGAGCGTGGCGGGCGGCCGTCGAGCTGTACCGGGCCGAGCAGTTGGAACACCATCGCCGCAGGCCGGCTCAGCTGGGGCTGGACGCGGCCGCGAGTTCGGCGGCGTCCCGCTCGACCTGCTCCCGCGGGTACAGCGCGCTCAGCAGCGGGCCCGCCATCATGGTGGTCACCACCGCCATCACCACCATCAGCGAGTACAGCTGTTCGTCCAGGAAGCCCAGCTGTAGGCCGACGCTGAGGATCACCAGCTCGGTGAGCCCCCGGGTGTTCATCAGGGTGGCCAGCACCCCGGCCTCCCGGTTCGGCACGCCTTGCAGCCGCGCGCCGAAGTAGGCGCCGGCCATCTTCCCGGTGACCGCGACGAACATGATCAACGCGAGCTGTCCCCAAGCGGAGGAACCCAGATCCGACAGGTCGACCTTGAAGCCGGCGACGACGAAGAAGATCGGCAGCAGCACCACCGTCGTGGCCGGTTCCAGCCGGGTGGTGATCTGCTGGCGCACTCCGTCGATGCCGTCGCGGGGCATGATCGCGCCGAACAGGAACGCCCCGAAGATGAAGTGCACGCCCATCCACTCCGTTGCCCAGGAGCACAGGAACAGGCCCACCACGACGGGCACCAGGAGCTCCGACGCCGCCTTCCCCCGCTCCAGATGTGCCGCCGACAACCGGGCGAGCAGCGGGCGGACCACCAGGAACAGCAACGCCACGAAGGGCGGCAGCAGCAGGGTCTTCCACTGGCCGGTGCCGCCGCTGACGGTGACCGCGACCGCCAGCAGTGACCAGGCGAGCACGTCGCTGACCGCGGCGCTGGCCAGCGCCACGGCCCCCACCTGAGTGCGGTTCATCCCCCGATCGGACAGGATCCGGGCCAGCACCGGAAACGCGGTCACCGACATGGACGCTCCGAAGAAGAGCACGAAGCCGAGCTTGTTGTTCTGCCCGCCGTGGGAGGAGAACAGGTACAGCGCCAGTGCCGAGCCCATCGCGAACGGCAGCACCGTGGAGCCGAGCGACACGCTGATCGGAACCCGCTTGCGCTCGGCGACGATCGCGTGCTCCAGCTCGCAGCCCACGATGAACATGAACAGCGCGAGGCCGACGTTGGCCAGCGAGGCCAGCAGCGGCCGGATCTCGGTGGGGAACAGCGTCGCGGCGATCTGACCGTGGAACAGCGTCGGGCCGATGGCGATCCCGGCGACGATCTCGCCGATGACCGGCGGTTGCCCGATCCGGCTGGCCAGCATGCCCAGCACCTTGGCCAGCACCAGGATCACGGCCAAACCTAGAAAGAGCTCTTCGACCTGATGGGCCTGCACGGGCCAAACTCCTTCATCGCCTCGGCGTGCCTGGACCTGGCCCGAGCCGCACTTCGGGGCGTAACCCGCAATCCCGCCGAGCCTGGTCACACCTCGCCTATGTCACGAGACCGTCTGGGAACACATTACGAAGCCCGTTGAACCAACCACCCCACTACTGACAGGACTAGTCACCCCAGTGAGGGACAGAAATCCACACCCCGACTCCAGCGAGCGTGGCACGCCCGGCCCTGGCTGGCGAACCGGTCGCCCCTTATGCTTCCAAGGCTTCGACGTCGAGCCCAGCCGTCCCGGTCGCCGCCAGGTCGGGATGACGCCCTTCAGACAGGATCCCGAGCGAATGCGCCTGGCCGCCACCGCGATCGCAGGGCTGAAGCACCCATGAGTCTCAGCGAGCAGGCTCGGGTGCCGGGCCGCCGTTCGGTGCTGATCCTTGCCACCGCCATGGCGCTGCTGCTGTCGCTGGCTGGTTCGGCGCTCAAGAGCACGGTGCAGGTCAACATCGTCCAGATGGCGCGCGACCTCGACGTCGGACTGGGCGGCTTCGCCTGGTCCACCACGATCTTCGCGCTGATGATCGGCGTGGCCAGCCCCCTCGTCGGATACTTCGCTGACCGGTTCGGCGGAGCGGTCACTCTCACCTCCGGTGCGGTGCTGGCCGGCGCGGCGTTCCTCAGCTGCGCGGTGGCGCCGAACATCGCGGTGTTCGTGCTGGCCTACGGGCTGTTGGGCGCTTTCGCCTTCACCCTGCTGTCCTTCATCCCGCTGGCCGTTCTGGTCGACCAGCTGTTCGAGGGCCGGGGCGAGGGCCTGAGCTACGCGACGCTGACCAACGGCCCGGCGATCGGCTTCATCGTCCTGGTCCCGCTCTGGGTCGCTCTGCAGTCGGTGGTGGGCTGGCGCGCCGTGCTGTTCACGGTCGGGCTGGTGTTCTGGGTCGTGCTGGCGCCCATCGCCTGGTCACTTCGCCGCTTCACGACCGACCAGCAGGCGCCTGACGCCGACAGCGCGCTGAGTGACGCCCCGCTGCTCAAGCGGTTCGGCGAGGTCATGCGCCGGCCGGCCTTCGTCCTGCTGGCGCTGGCCTTCTTCGGATGCGGCGTGACGATGGCCTTCATCGACGTGCACCTGGTCGCGGACCTGGAGATGAACCACGTCGCACCCGGAATCACCTCGGCGACGCTGGTGATCCTCGGCGTGACCGAGATCCTGGGCTCGCTGGTCGCCGGGCACTACTGCGACCAGGGCATGATCAAGCGCACCCTGATCGCGGCGTACGCCCTTCGCGCGTCGGCGATGTTCGTCATCGCGGTGAACCCCGGCGCGATCAGCGCGCTGGTCTTCGGCGCGATCTTCGGCACCAGCTACCTGATGACTGTCGTGGCCACCACGATGTGGGTCTTCCGCATCCTTCCCAGGCATGTCCGCGGCGTCGGCATGGGCGTGATCTGGACGGTGCACAGCATCGGGGCCGCTGTGAGCAGCCAGCTCGGCGCGATGCTGCGCCAGTCGACCGGCTCGTACACCCTGCCCAGCCTGCTGGGGGGCTTTGTCGTGGTGCTGTCCACGCTCATCGCGGTCAGCCTCGCCGCCCCGCCCCAGCCGCGCACGGCCGAGGACACCGAGCTTGATGCCGCGATGCGCGAGACGTCCAGGCTCACCCAGGAATCATCTGCAAGGGGAGACGGAAACACACTGTGAGCACCTCCGATGTGAGCGCCGCCGGACGCCCTGGCGTGCTGCTGACCCATGGCCTGGCCAGCCTGCGCGGGCGCAGCTGCGAGCCGTTCCGGCGCTACATGCTCGAGGCGGCACTGGCCGAGTGCGAGGTGTGGATGTTCGACAGCCCGGGCCAGACCTGGCAGCAGTCGCTGGTGACCGGCGCCACCGAGGTCGACGTCTTCGACGCCGAGGCCTCGGTGGCCGCTGCGCTGCGGCTACGCGAGAAGGTGGACATCCTCGGTGTCTGGGGCGTGGACGAGCCCACCATCGTCCCGGCGGCCCGGGTGGCCCAGGCCCTTGGGCTGCCCGGCCTGGACCCGGCCGCGGCCACCGCGGCGCGCGACAAGTCCATCTCCCGGCAGCTGTTTCGCGAGTCAGGCGTGCCGCAACCGCAGAGCATCCCGGTGGCCGACCTGGCCGAAGCGGCCGAGGCCGCCGCGCAGGTCGGCTACCCGCTGGTCGCCAAGCCGCGCGCGCTGGGCTCCAGCCTCGGGGTGGTGCTGATCCACAGCGAGCAGGAGCTGGCGACCGGGTACGCCGCGGCCAAGGCCGCCAAGTATCACGGGACGCCGACCTTCGAACGCGACGTCCTGATCGAGACCTACATCGACGGCCCGGAAATCAGCATCGACGGCTACTGCCACAACGGCCGGTACGAGCCGCAGTTCATCGCGCACAAGAGCCTCGGGTTCGCGCCGTTCTTCGAAGAGGTCGGCCACACCGTGGACGCCGCCGATCCGCTGATGCGCTCGGCGGAAATCAGGTCGGTGCTCCAGCGGGCGCACAGCGCGCTGGGCCTGCGCGACGGCCTCACCCACTCCGAGATCCGGCTGACCTCGGCCGGGCCGGTCCTGATCGAGATCAACGGCCGCCCGGGTGGGGACTTCATCCCGATGCTGGGCAAGCTGGCGACCGGCCAGAACCCGTTGACGGCAGGTGTGCGGATCGCGCTGGGCAGGCCGGTGGGTGACGCGGCGCCGGACCCGGACCCACGGACCGGCGCGGCCTCGATCCATTTCCTGTACCCGCCCTATGACTGCCGGGTGGAAGGGGTCGAGGTCCTGCCGGGCGCTGACCCCGGCGACGATGCCGCCGAGCTGGTGTTGCAGCCGCTGGTCACGGCCGGCGTCGAGCTGCGGCTGCCGCCCCGCGGTTACGTCGGACGCTGGGCCTACCTGATGGCCCACGGTGGAGATGTCGAGTCCTGCGAGACGACGATCACCGCCAACCTGGACCGGTTGCGGTTGAACGCGACTGCCCTGGATGTCGCGTAGCCGAGGATCTACTCCGCGATCATCGAGGCCGGCGCCGCGGCGGAGGCTCCGTACGGATCTGCGACCGTGCCGGCGAGCGGGCGCGCGGAGCGGGTGGTGTCCGGGGCGCCGCGGTAGACGGTGAGTGCCTCGCGCCGCACCGAGAACGTCACCTTGCTCGGCGCGTCGGTCACCTCGCCGTCACGGGCGATGTAACCGGGCAGCCCGGTGGTGGTGACGGTGAGGCTCGGCGTGCGCGTCTCGATGTAGCGCGAGCTGCGGTACATGTCACCGGTGAGCGCGCCGAGCAGCAGGCGCCAGCGCGCTCCGGAGCGGGCCGAGTCGACCAGCCGCACGTCCAGCTGGCCGGAGTCCAGCCCGCGACGCCAGCGTGGCACGAAGCCGCGCGGTGAGTAGCCGCCGTTGCCGATGAAGATCATCACCAACCGGCGCGGCACTCCGTCCACCTCCGCTTCCAGCGGCGGGCAGGAGTGCAGCACCTTGGCGATCGCCAACGCCGCGGCCACCGGCTTGCCGAGCCGCTGCTCCCAGCGCTCGCGGACCTTCACGAACTCGGGATAGCTGCCGAGGCTGGCGGTGTTGAGAAACAAGCTTCCATCGGCGTCGCCGACATCGATGCTGACAGCCCGGCCGGCAGTCAGCGCCTCGACGGCGTCCTCGACGGCGTCGAGCTCCAGGTCGGCGGCGAAGTGGTTGAAGGTGCCGGCCGGCACCACCAGCAGCGGCACCCCGGCGTCCATGGCGGCCTGCGCCGCGGCGTTGACGGTGCCGTCACCGCCGGCGACGCCGAGCACGTCGGCACGGGCGGCGGCCGCCCGCATCGATTCGACGACGTCGTCGGTCTCGCCCAGCTCGACGACCTCGGCCTCGGGCAGGGACTCCCGCAGCGCCTCGGCCACCCCGGTGTTGCCGCCACCGCCGGACAGCAGGCTGACCACGATGACCACTCCCTGCCCGTTCGGACGGGGCGGCTGCGGGCGGGCCGGCGCGGTGTTGATGCGCACCGGCTCGGGGTGTCGCGCCGGCACAGCAGCGATTCCGATGCCGGCCACGGTCGCGCCCAGGGCCGCGCCGGCCAGCACGTCGCTGGTGAAGTGGACGCCGGTGAAGATCCGGGAGAAGCAGACCGCGCCGGCCAACGCCCCGATCGGCACCGCGAGCTCGGGAAACTCGAACCCGACCGCGACCGCGAAGGCTGCCGCCGAGGCGGAGTGCCCGGACGGGAACGAGCTGGAGGTGGGCACGTGGTGGGCGATCCGGGCGGTGGGCACGTCGCGCAGCAGCGGACGACGGCGTGGCACGGCGCGCTTGCCGACCTGGTTGGCCAGCAGGCTGGCAACCGCGATCGATCCCATCCCCCGGACCGCCGCACGGCGCGGGCGGGTCTCGCCGCTGGCGAGCAGGGCGGCCGAGATCGCCATCCACAGTTTGGACTTGTCGGCCGCGCGGGTGAGCAGCGGCAGGCCGCGCTCCAGGACCGGGGGCAGCTTTGCGGCGCCGATCCGGGCGCTCACCGCCACGTCCCAGCGACTGACGGTCGAGAATGCTCGGCGGTTCATCCGGCCAGCCTAGTTGCAGCAAGCGCTGGACGTGTGGTGGGTGTGCTGCCAGCCGGGCGCTGTCCACGGTCAAGCTCGCACGTGCTGCCGGACGTCGACCGGGGTTGGCGGTGGAGGTGGCAACTAGTGGCGTTCTCGGACAGACTCGATGTCATGGCACACGACAAGGGCGAACCAGACACCAGGGCAGATGATCACGTGGCTGGCAGCAGGGCTACCGGCGGAGTGGAAAATCCTGACGCGCCTGATCAGGGCAGCACCACCGGCACCACCCCCACCCCCGAGTTCGTCGGGCGGGTAGCCGGCATCGACGAGAGTGATGTCGGCGAGAGCGGTGCCGAGGCCCGAGCCGCGGCCGGCGAAGGCGACGACTGAGCCTTCTCATGGCTGGGAGCGCAGGACGTGCGCCTGCTCACGCCAGCCACAGCAGCTCGTAGTCGATCCGGGAGACCACGGTGGAGGCGCGAGCCGGGCGCCGGCCCAACCGCTCCCGAGGTGGGCGGGAGTCGGCGCCCACGGACCGAATCCCCGGCGTTGATGTTCCAGCGGAACCGCCGAGAAAGGCCGTCCAGCCGCTGAACTCACATCGGCGCAAAGATGGAGCAGCCGTCAAGGCGGCGAGATCGCCGGGATACGCCATTGCCGGTAAGAACAAGGTGCGCTGCGGCGCTGATCCTCACCCTTACCGCATAAGGGGACTTGCTGAAAGTCGGAGACCTCGAGCTGAGTCCGTGTAGCACAAAGCTACTGATCGTCTTGCTCAGCCCGCTGTGCCGATCCGCGCAACCGGCGATCTGGTCAGCCGGGATGACTCTAGGAATTCGTGTGAATACGGCGCGTTAGCGTTCAAGCCGCAACGCAGCAACGCAGCAACGCAGCAACGCAGCAACGACACTTCAGCCCGCGCATCAGACAGCATGCGGCGACCGCGCCGCCAACCTTGCCGCAGGCCGTTCGTAGAACCGGCCGGCAGATGGTCAGGTTCGCCGCCTCGTCCGAGCGCTACGCGAGGAATCGGGCCAATCGTCGACACTCATCGCATGATCCATCGTGCGCGATCAGTGCCGGTGAGGCCCGGTGATCCGGCCGCAGACACAAAACCGGACATGCGGCTAACTTGTTTGCAAATGACTGCGGACCTGGCTGGGCACGGTGTAGCGGGCGTTGAAACTCGATCGCGCCGGTGGAACAGATGGCGCGGCGGGATCTCGACGGAGTAGAAACGGGACAGCCTAGTCCCAGGCATTGTCTTAGAACCTCCCGACGGCTGGGTAGCGATCATCCCACTTCTCGGCGAGCGTGTATACAGCCGGTCCCCCAGCCTAACCCGGCCTTGCAGTCAGTCGGCAGAACTGGCGCAAGATTGAAGAAACCATCCGGATCCACACATCCGAATATCAGTCGCCGTAAATCCTCTCGAATATTTTTAAAGTCTTTTTGAATCTTTTTAAAGTACTGGACAGCTGATCAACTCGGGATGTCCCAGATGAGCACCTGCCCCGTTATGATCGCGGTCACTTCAGAACACACCCGGGCAAGATGGCGGGTCTGGCACGGCCGATCAGTGATATGCGCGCGCGGCTACCAGGGCGCTCGATAATGCTCGCACCTAAACTGGGCGGCGTCGCTATCGAGCAGCACCTCGGAATCCACCGCAGCGTGCAACCGGCGAGCTAGACACTGTTCAACACGGTCAGCACCTCGCGGCCCAGCGCGTCGTGCCGGTTCGCCGTCAGCCGAGCCGCTGCGTCCCCAACCCTTCAAAATCTCGCGATTCGCCTTCAAAATCCGTCGATTCGCTGGTCAGACCCGAGCAACTCCCCTTCCGGTATCCAGCCATCTGAGCTGGCTCGCCTGGCTTCGTCGATCCGTGCAGACCACCGGTGGCGCACTGACAGAGGGGCTGACATCTGACGGTCCGACACCGGCTGAAACCCATCCCGAGCTGCCCGCGCGCCAACCGGGGCCGAGTGATTCCAGCCGCTGACTACCGGCCGGCGACGCCGATGGGCGAAGCCTGATTTAGCAACTTCGAAGAAAGGAGGTTGCCTCTGACTGCGCATGATCGCAGTTGTCGATTCGAGAACAGCGTGATGCTAGCCGGTCCAAACGTTTGAGCGGCATCGCAAACGCGGCTACCGGAAAGTGCTCGCAGTTCCGGTTACGAACGAGATGCTTCAAGGAATCAGGAGGTACGCCATGCAGTCATGCAGGCATTCGATAGAGCGAGCGATAACCACGATGTGGGAACACCACAATGAGCCTCTGTCGTTGGATGACATTGCCGATACAGCCATACTTAGCAAATTCTACTTCGCCAGGGTTTTCCGGTCGATAACCGGAACAACTCCGGCGCGCTTCTTGACCGCAATTCGCCTGTATCAAGCCAAAAAGCTTCTCCACCAAACCCCGTTCAACGTCACCGACATCGTCTACATGGTGGGATTCAATAGCTTGGGAACATTCACTACACGCTTCAGCAAGAGCGTGGGGATGTCGCCGAGCCGATTCCGGTCACTGTCACATAGCGGCTTCCCTATGTTCTCACCTCCCGAGACGACACCTCACCTGCGAACCACCGCTGTGGAGGGCACGGTGGTGCTGCCGCCGACCAGCACACCGCTGCGCATCTACGTCGGCGCCTTCAGCAGCCCGATCGTCGAGGGGATTCCGGCGTCTTGCTACATGATCGACGTCCCCGCAAACGGCGACCGGGTGCGGAAGTTCCGGCTAGACGCGGTGCCCGCCGGCGAATGGCACGTGCGCGCCACCGCCGTGGCGGTGCGCTGGGCCGACGTGGACCCCCGTCCCTGGGCCCGCCAGCCCCTGTTCGTAGGCGCGGGCAAGGCCCTGGTCAAGCCGTCAGGCCCCAACCTGAATCTCCGCATCCCAATGCGCGGGATGGACCTGATCGACGTGCCGATCCTGTTGGCACTGCCTGAACTGGACAATCGGTCCTTTCCCGAGCCAATGCTGAGCGCGCAGCCGACCTCTGAGCTCGCGGTACGCCGGCACAAAGCATAAGCAAGTAGAAGGAGAAGAAAATGGCCAATGGATGGCGAGCGCTCAGGCGCCGAATTCTGACGCCCAGTACCTCGGAGGCCAGCCTCTCGGTCCGCGGTTTCCACGTGAAGAGTCCCGCCGCGCGGGAGCTGCTAGAGACCGTCGGCGAGACCTTCCTGACCGGGTACGCATATGCCGCCGAGGCGCGCGTGCCGGCGGAGGCGGAAGAGCGCTTGGAGAAGTTGCCGAGGCAGTTCCGCGGTTTTGCCTACGAGGGTGCCGGCATGGGTTTCGCGGTCCGCGACGGCCTTCCGTTCGGGGGCCGCAACTTGAGCCGGTTCCTCGAGGGCAAGGCCGAGCATCACGTGTACATGGTCTACGTCGGCGTGGGCTGGGCGATGGCCCGACTGCCGCGATTCCGCTGGGCGAAGGCCTCCGCAGCCGCCACGGATCCGGTCCTGCGCTGGCTTGTCCTCGACGGGTACGGTTTCCACCAGGCCTATTTCCATACCGATCGGTATGTGCGCCAGCAGTATCAGGAGCCGAGCTTCCCGTGGCCGGTCGGCGGTCCGGCCTCGTACGCGAGCCGGGTGATCGACCAGGGCATCGGAAGGGCGATCTGGTTCGTCGGCGGCACCGACCCCGAGCGGGCGACCGCTCTGATCGACGCGTTCGACGAGACCCGCCGTGCCGATCTCTACGCCGGCGCCGGCTTGGCCGCGACGTATGCCGGCGGTGTGGACGAAGCGGACCTGTTGGATTTCAAGCGGCGCGCCGGCCGGTACCTACCGGATGTGCAGCAGGGTTCGGTGTTCGGGGCGGCCGCTCGATTCCAGGCGGATCTCGTGACGCCGCACACCGAGCTGGCCAGTGACATACTTTGCGGCGTCACTCCCTTCCAGGCATCCGACCTGGCCGACCGGACTCTTGCCGGGGACTTCGGCGCCTCCGAGACCCCGGCCTTCGAACTATGGCGTCGCCGCATCGTGTCGGGGCTTGCCGAGTTCCGGGCCGTTCCATGACGACTAGGAACTCTCCGGCCCTAGCGGCCGTCCGTCAGATCCCGGGGCCAGGGCGTGCCTCCGCTCTGCCCGTCCTCTTCAAGATGGTACGAAGCCGTCTCGATGTCATGGCGTGGGCCGCCGCCGAGTACGGTGACGCGGTCCGCCTGCCACTGGGTCCTAAGACGCTCTACTTCTTCAACCACCCCGACCACGCCAAGCATGTGCTGGCTGACAACGCCGACAATTACACCAAGGGCCTGGGGATGGTCCACGCCCGCCGCGCCCTCGGGGACGGCCTGCTCACCAGCGAAGGCGAGCTCTGGCGCAAGCAACGTAAGATCATCCAGCCGGTCTTCCAGGCGAAACGGATCGCCGGCAAGCTCGGCGCCGTCAGCGACGAGGCGGAGCGCCTTACCAGGCGGCTCCGTTCACAGGCCGGCAAGGGGCCCGTGGATATGCGCGCGGAGATGACCGCGTTCACCCTGGGCGTGCTCGGGCGAACGCTGATCGACGCCGACCTCGCCGAGTTCGATTCGCTCGGCGAATCGTTCGAGGCTGTCCAGAACCAGGCGATGTTCGACGCGATCACCATGGGCAAGGTGCCGCTCTGGCTTCCCCTACCCCTGCAGACGCGCTTTCGACGCGCCAGGCGCGACCTCCAACGAATCGTCGACAGGTTGGCCGCCGGTTCAAAGGCCGGGGCCGCCGGCGACGACTTCGTCTCGCGGATGATCGAGTCGATGGCCCGCGAGACCGACCAACGCCTGGGACGAGTCCATATGCGGGACGAGCTGGTCACGCTGTTACTCGCCGGGCACGAGACCACGGCGAGCACGCTGAGCTGGGCGTTCCATCTGCTCGACGAGCACCCGATGGTGTGGGAGCGGCTGCACGACGAGGCCGTGGCAGTGTTCGGAAGTGGTCCGCTGACCACCGACAGCTTGCACCGTCTCACGTACACGACCCAGGTTCTCAACGAGGTCATCCGCATGTATCCCCCGGTCTGGCTGCTGCCACGCATCGCCCGCGCGGACGACGTGATCGGCGGATTCCCGATCGCCGCTGGCAGCGACGTGCTGCTCAGCCCCTACTTGCTCCACCGGCACCCGGCGTTCTGGACGTCGCCCGAGCGCTTCGATCCCGAGCGGTTCACCCCTGCCGCGTCAGAGCGAAGGAACCGCTACTCCTACATCCCGTTCGGCGCGGGACCGCGGTTCTGCATCGGCAACAACCTCGGCATGATGGAAGCCACCGTCGTGCTCGCCACGGTCGCGCGCGACCTGCGCCTCACCAAGGTCCCCGGGTACAAGGTGTCCGGCGAAGCGATGCTGACCCTGCGGATCCGCGGCGGCCTGCCGATGACGGTCCACACCGCGTCGTGAGGTGACATAACGGCGGTCGCCAATAGCAAACCGGCCGGGACGGATTATCCGTCCCGGCCGGTTTCGCGTTGTCCGGTTACTGGCGAAGCCAGTCAGCCGTGCGCTCGCCGATCATGATCGAGGTCAGGTTGGTGTTCGCCCGAACCGTGTTAGGCATCACTGAGGCGTCGCAGACGAAGAGGGACTCGATCCCGTGTACCGCGCACCGCTCGTCAACGACGGTCGAGGTGTCCTCCGACGGACCCATCCGTACCGTGCCGACCGGGTGGTAGGCGCTGTCCAGGCTCGTCTTGACGTACTGCCGGATCATGTCGTCGTCGTCGATCACCGCTTCGCGCAAGACGACAAAACTTTGCCCCAGCTGGCGAATCCCCGGGTGGTTGGCCAGCCGCCATGAGGTGCGCACGCCTTCCACGAGCAGGTCGAGCTCCCGGCCGCCGTCGTTCAGGAAGTTCAGCTCGATCTGCGGTGGAGCCAGCGGGTCCGTGGAGGTCAGTGCGAGGGTGCCGGAGCTGCGCGGGCGCTGGGAGACGACCATGACACCGAGAATCATCGTCGTTCCGGAGAGCATCTGAAGTTCAGGGAAGTGCTTCAGATCGAAATGGTTCACCATGTAGTACTGCAGGTCGTTGGTTTCGTCCGAGCCGGGCGCGGTGGTGCGCAGGATCTCCTGCAGGAATGGGTCCGACGGGTCGCAGACGCCGGGACGCGGCGAGAGGAACACGCCGGTCCGCTGATGGTCGACGAGGTTCGCGCCGACGCCGGGAAGGTCGGCGCGGCAGTCGATGCCGAGCCGGCGGAGGTTCTCGGTCGCGCCGATTCCGGACCGCATGAGGATCATCGGCGATGCCACCGCGCCGGCTGCCAGGATCACGCGCCGCGCGCTGATCGTTTCGTAGGAACCCCCGTTGACTGAAGCCGTAACGCCAACTGCGCGCGACCCCTCGAAGACGATCCGGTCGACAACGGTATGGGCCCTGATCTCGAGGTTGGGGCGATCCCGCGTCGGGTTCAGGTATGCCATCGCCGTGGTGACTCGGTTCTGGGGATCCCGCCGGCTCGACGGGATCGGCCCGACCCCCGTCGCCTCGGGGTTGTTGTGGTCCTTGACCTCGGGGAAGCCTTCCTCAAGGCAGGCCTCGACAAAGGCGAGCTGCCCTGGCACCAGTTCGTCCTGGCGCCAGCGGCGGATCGGGAACGGGCCGTCCTGGCTGTGGTACTCGTCGTCGAAATCGAGGTCGTTCTCCAGTCGACGGAAGTACGGCAGCACCTCCTTCCAGGACCACGCCGGGTTTCCGGCCGCTGCCCACTCGTCGTAGTCCCCTGGCATACCGCGCAACGCCACCGTGGCGCCGACAGCCGACGAGCCGCCAGTCACCTTTCCGCGCGGGAAGCGTATGCGGCGCCCGTCGTGGATGTCGGCCTTGAATTGCCAGTCATGGTCGTGAAAGGACATTGCGTTGCCACTGCGGATGTCGTCGGGTGTCTGGTCTGGGACCAGATAGTCCGGGCCGGCCTCCAGGAGAAGCACCCGGCGCGACGCATCCTCGGACAGTCGCGCGGCGAGCACGGCGCCGGCGGACCCGGCACCGACGATAATGTCATCGTATTGAACGGTCATCCGTCATCCTCGCTGATCTGCGGTAGCGGAAAGGGCGACGCGAGACGTCGCCAGAGACGGGACGAGTTCCCAGTCCCGCGGGGCAAGCGTCGCACGGCGGACGTGAGGGATTTCTCCCCCGTTGCCGGTGCCGCGCGCGCCGGGGCAAGGAGCGAGAAACACCGCTGTGCCCGCGGCGTCAGGCTCGTCCGGCACAGCCACGAGCTCCGGTCTCGTGGCGCGAAGGAGGCTGCAGCATGCCAGATAATTCGTCCACAGCTAGTCTGGAAGAGGCGCCGGTCGGGGTGAACGCCATGATCCCCAACACCGCGCGGATCATGGACTACTTGCTCGGCGGGAAGGCGAACTTCGCATCCGACCGTGCCGTCGGCGACAACGCGTTCGTCAACTGGCCGGGCGACCCGGGCGGCGTCGAGGGAGTGAAGGTCGATCTCCACGCAGCCCGCGACGTCCTGGGGCGCATCGTCGGATACCTCGCGGGCGAGTGCGGGATTCGACAGTTCCTCGACCTCGCCACCGGTTTGCCCACCATGGGAAACACGCACGAGGCCGCGCGCGCGGTCGCGCCCGGCTGCCGAGTCGTTTACGCCGACAACGAGCCGTCGGTCGCGGCGCACGGGCAGTACCTGCTCGACTCCGACCCCGACTCCGTCTTCCTCGACGCGGACTTCCGCAACCCCAAAGACATCCTTGAAAGGGCGGCGGCGACGCTCGATTTCTCCCAGCCCGTAGGGCTCATCCTGTTCGGCGTGCTCCACTTCGTCGATGACGCCGACGGGCCCGAGCAGATCGTGGCCGACCTTCTCGACGCCGTCCCGTCCGGTAGCTACCTGGCCCTGTCCCACTTCGCCAAGGACGACGGGGACACGGCGCTGAACGCGATGCTCGCGGAGATGGACAAGCAGACGGGCGACTCCGTGGTCCGCCGCACCCGCTCTGAGGTCGAGCGGTTCTTCGACGGCATGGACATCGTGCCGCCCGGGGTGGTGGAGACGCAGCTATGGCGGCCGTCGCAGGACGCCGCAGGACCCGCGCCGTTGCCTATGTGGTGCGGCCTTGCCCGCAAGCGTTGAGGGCCGAGCATGTCTGCACTGGTGACCTATGACGACATCATCGTGGGAGCAGGCAGCGCTGGCGCCGTTCTTGCTGCCCGCCTGAGCGAAGATCCTGACCGGCGGGTGCTGCTGGTCGAGGCCGGGCGGCATTATGCGACCGAGGCGAGGACCCCGGACGACCTTCTCGACGCCAACGCGATGTCGCTTGTGAAGCACAGCTGGGGGTACACGGCCCAGCTCACCCGCGACCGCCGGGTGATGTTCCCGCTCGGGAAGGTGACCGGCGGCTCATCGGCCGTCGGCAACACGGTGGTGATCCGGGGAACGCCGCAGGACTACGACGAGTGGGCGGCTGCCGGAAACCCGCTGTGGTCCTGGGAACACGTGCTCCCGGTCTTCCGCTCGCTCGAGGACGATCTGGACTTCGGCGAAAGCGATGTTCACGGCAGCGGCGGCCCGGTGCCGGTGCGGCGCTGGCGCTCCAATGAGCTGACAGACGTTCAGCAGTCCTTCCTCGACGTCTGCCTCGACGCCGGCCACCCGTGGGTCGAGGACCACAATCATCCCGAGTCGACCGGCGTCGGGCCGATACCGTCGAACCGGCGCGATGCTCGAACCCGCGTCTCGACAACGGGGTCCTACCTCTGGCCGGCGAGTACCCGTAAGAACCTCACGATCCTGCCGCACGCCCTCATCGACCGGGTGGTGTTCGAGGGAGACCGCGCGACGGGTGTGGTCCTGTCCGTCGACGGCGGCCCCTACAGCGAGATCCGAGCACGGCGAGTGATCCTGTCGGCCGGAGCGATCGCCACGCCGGCGATCCTGCTCCGCTCGGGGATCGGGCCTGCGGAGGACCTGCGCGCGCTGGGCATTCCGTTGCGGGCGGACCTGGCCGGCGTAGGCGCGGGGTTGACCGACCAGCCGCGCATCGGCGTGTTCATGACCCCCAAGCCGGGATATGAGAACGAGGGCAAGTCGACCGGTCAGATCGTGACCCGTACGAGCGACAGCCGGTTCAACGACCAGTACTTCGCCATGGTCAACCGCTTCGATCTCACGCTCCATTTTCCCGAGCTGCGCAAAGTCGCCGGGGCAAAGGCGGTGTTCGGCGTCATGGTCGTGCTCCGCCGGCAGCATTCGCGCGGCCGGGTCACCCTCGCGGGGGTCAACCCGTACTCCGCTCCCCGCATCGATTTGGGATACCTGTCCGACGAGCGCGACTACAGCCTGCTCGCCGACGGCGTGCGGGGCTGCTGGGATCTGGCCAGCTCACCCAAAATCTTCAGCAAGGGCGAGCAGTTGGTCGGACTTGACGAGCGCGTCATCAACGATGACGAAGCACTTCGCGGCTATATCGAAAGGGCCGTCGACAGCGCCTACAACCCGGTTGGCACCGCGCGCATGGGGCCGGCCGGCGATCCATCGGCGGTCGTCGATCAGCACTGCGCGGTGTATGGCGTCGAGAACCTTCATGTCGTGGACGCCTCGATCATGCCGAGCATGGTGTGCGCCAACACGCATCTGAGCGTCGTCATGATCGGGGAACGGGCGGCCGCACTGCTTCGTGGCTAGGCATGAATCAGCAACACCACAGACGTTGAATCGCCACAGGAGGTAGGCACACATGTGCGGAATCACTGGCTGGATCTCGTTCGACCGCGACCTTAGGTCCGAGGAGAAGATCCTGGATGCAATGACCGAGACCATGGCGTGTCGCGGCCCCGATGACAGCGGGACGTTGATCGATCGACACGCCGCCATCGGCCACCGGAGACTGGCCGTCATTGACCTGGTCGGCGGTGCGCAGCCGATGACTGTGCATACCGAGCAAGGCGATGTGACGCTCACCTACAGCGGCGAGGTCTACAACTATGTGGAACTCCGCGAGGAGCTGACCCGGCAGGGTGAGCGTTTCACGACCTCCAGCGACACCGAGGTGGTCCTGCGCGCGTACATGCGCTGGGGGCCGGAGCTGGCCGACCGGCTCAACGGCATGTTCGCGTTCGCCATCTGGGACGCGCGCGACCAGAAACTCGTGATGATCCGCGACCGGATGGGGGTCAAGCCGCTCTTCTTTCACCGGACGCCCGACGGCGTGCTCTTCGGCTCGGAGCAGAAGGCCATCCTTGCCAACCCGCTCGCCAAGCGCACGGTGGACATGGACGGACTGCGCGAGGTGTTCGCGTACGCCTTCACGCCGGGACACGCGACCTGGGCGGACATCCATCAGGTCGAGCCCGGCACGGTGGTCACAGTCGATGCCGCAGGCTTGCGCCAGCGCACCTACTGGCGGCTGGAGAGCCGGCCGCACACCGACGATGTGGACACCACAGTCGGACATGTCCGCGAGCTCCTGGGCGACATCGTGCGCAGGCAACTCGTCGCCGACGTGCCGCGCTGCCTGCTGCTGTCCGGCGGACTCGACTCCGGGGCGCTCACCACGCTGGCCGCGGCCCATCTCGGTGACGAGCCGGTGCCGACGTTCTCGGTCGACTTCACGGGCCAGGCTGAGAATTTCAGGCCGGACGAGCTGCGCGACGCTTCGGACGCGCCGTTCATCCACGATGTCGTCAAGCACGTCGGCTCAGATCACACCGACATCGTGCTCGATCCGAGGGCGATGGCGGACCCAGACATCCGCAGGGCCGCGGTCATCGCGCGGGACGCCCCGATCGGGGCTGGCGACATGGACTTCTCGCTGTACCTGCTCTTCAAGGCGATTCGCGAGAAGTCGACCGTCGCCCTATCCGGCGAGGCGGCGGACGAGCTGTTCGGCGGGTACCGGCACATGCACGTCCCCGCGATCCAGCAGGCACGCGCGTTCCCATGGATCGCTGTCAACGTGGGCCCGTTCGACAAGGACTCCACCGGGGTGAACCCGCAGCTGCTGTCGCAGCTGAAGCTTGAGGAGTACCGGTTGGACCGGTACGACAGCGCCGTCGGGGAGGTCCAGCGACTGGACTCCGAGGACGACTTCGAGTACCGCATGCGAATCATGGTCTACCTGCACCTCACTCGCTTCATGCGATACCTGCTCGAGCGCAAGGACCGGATGAGCATGGCGCTGGGGCTGGAGGTCCGAGTGCCGTTCTGCGATCACCGGCTCATGGAGTACGTCTACAACGCGCCTTGGTCGATGAAGACATTCGACGGCAGGGAGAAGAGCCTGCTTCGTGGGGCGGTCAAGGAGATGCTTCCGGAATCGGTTGCTTGGCGGCCCAAGAGCCCATATCCGTCGATTCAGGACCCCTACTACAACCAGCAGCTGCAGCACCAGGGCAAGGAACTGTTGGCGCGTGGAAACCACGGAGTATTCGAGCTGATGGACCGCGGCTGGCTACAGACCGCGACCGCAATCGAGCCCGCTTCGATGGACCGGCTGACGCGGTTGGGCCTGGAGCGGACCCTCGACCTCGGCTTGTGGCTGGATATCTACCGCCCAGAAATCCAGCTTCCGTAGAACCGATCGGCGCAATCTCCGATTGCGACCGCACTGGCTATCGCGGGTCTCGTCAGCGAGACCCGCGATAGCCGTCTTCGGATCTTGTCCAGCTGGTCCGGCCGGCGGCTGTGACTCATTACCGATATATGAAGGACCATCTGGTGGACAGCACGATGGCATCGCGGCTCCCGCGGCGCAAGCCGCGACCAGCCGGCCGGCGGTGCGTGTGCGGAGCCCGATGGCGCTGGCCGCTGGCAAGCGGTGCCCGGCAGATCGTGGTCGGATCCCTGATGTGGTCGAGCTTGGGCCAGGCGGCGTCCACGCCCGAGGTGGTGACGGCGATCCAGCGGTGGTGCGCCGGCGCAGCGGTCGGAGCGGCGCCCTGCTGCACGCGTGCCCTGCTGCTCGAGCCCCGTCGAGGAACCAGGCCGCAGCGCTGACCCGATTGCTGGGATTGCCTTTTTCTGACAGGGCATGACCGCTGACCGTGGAGCTGACCGGTCGAGCCGGCCGTGCTTCGGCACGAGTCCTCACAGCCTGGTCGACGGTCTCCTTACGCCTTGGCACAGCGATCGAGACGGCGTCCGGGCCGGGCGCAGGGTGGGCGACAGAACCAAGCCGAGCGAACTCGCCAGCTGGAGCAGGAGAACGAGTCACCGCGCCGGGCCTCGGCGTCTCCAGCACCAGCGAATCCGTCGGCCACGTAGAACGCTTGCAGTGCCGGCCGGGCCCAACCACCGCAATGTCAGCCGATGCGCGCTGACCTGGCTGGCGGCGGCCGGATTATCAAAGAAGCACTAAAGCGCCGTGCCCCGCCCAGGGGAACTGGGCGGGGCACGGCGTGCTAATCAGCGATTACTGGTTGGCTCCGGGGCCGACCGTGGGGCTGTTGCAGTAGGCCGCGATCTGCCACTTGCCATCATTCTTGGCGAGCACCCAGGTCGCGAACACGGTCCGCTCAGGCGGAGCCGTGCTCTCTCCCGGAATCAGAACCCCGGTCTCGGTGATGACGATTGCCGTGTCATCGTTGAGGAATCGGGTGTCCAGAACCTTGTCGGTCGCCTGGGTGCCCTTCAAGGGTCCGTTGAACAAGAATCCCATGGTGCCCTGGATGTCCGCACGCGACTTCATGTATGAGCCGGGCAGCACCGCACTGGCATTTTCGGCATACTCGGCGACGAACGCGTCCGGGTCGCCCGCGGTCCAGGCGTTATGGACGCCCTTGACGACGGCCTGGACGGCTGCCTCGTCTTGGTTCTGAGCTTCGGTGGTAGTCATGATTCATACCTCGGTTTCGTTCGGATGCTACAGCTAGCCGCTGCGCCGGCTCGAGGAGAGCCGATCGCGACTCACTGATGCGTTGACTGGGATCCGGGTGGTGCCAGCGATCTACGAAGAAGGATTCGCATCGCCGGCATTAGGAGGGTGCAGGCATCGTCTCCATTCTTCGTGAATCAGTTATTTGCCTAACCGAACAGCCGCATCCCCGTGCTGCACGAGCGGGGCGGGGGCTGGGGTGAGAGAGCTGCGACTCGGGTAGGCCAGGGACACAAGGATGCCTACTGCCGAGAATGCTGCTAACAACCATAGTGAATCGCTGAAGTTGCTGATGAAGGTCTCTTGGGACGTGTAGTTGCTCGGGTGAGCGAAGACGCTCGCGGTCAATGCTACGCCGAAGACTGCGCCAACCTCGCGCAGCGTCGCGCTGGTACCCGAGGCGATGCCGATCTCATCGGGACCCACCGAAGTCATCACCCCGTTGGCGACGGTCGGGAACACGATCCCGATGCCCACACCGGCAACCAGCAACGGGCCGAGTAGCTGGCTGAAGCCCATACCGGGCTCGGCGACCAAGGCCACCCATCCGAACCCGAGAGCCTGCAGGGCCATACCCAGGGCCATGAACGGACGGTTGCCGTACTTGTCGGCCATCGGGCCGACGACCGGGGCGATGAACATCGACACGCCCGTCCATGCGAGCAGGTGCAGGCCCGCCTCGAGCGGGGTGTCGCCGAGCCCGGATTGGAAGAACTGCGACATCAAGAACAGAGCGCCGAACAGCGGCGCGTACATGAAGAAGGTGACCCAGCTTGCTGCGTTGAAAGCCTTGTTACGGAACAGATCGAGGCGCACCATCGGCGCGCGTATACGCCCTTCGACTACCAGGAACACCGCCACGATAATCGTGCCGACGACCAGCGCGGTGATGACCTGCGCGCTCCCCCAACCTTCGCTGCTGACCTGCACCAGTCCCCACACAAGGATGAACAAGCCGACACACGCCAAAGCCAGCCCGTAGAAGTCCAGAGGCTGCCGCGGCCCGTAACTCTCCGTCAACCGCGAAAGCGAGAGCGCCGCGGCTATCAAGCCGATGGGGACGTTGACCCAGAAGATCCAGTGCCAGTTGAGTCCGTTGACGACCGCGCCGCCGAAGACCGGCCCGATCGCGACCGCGACGCCCGAGACCGCGCCCCACATGCCGATGGCCGCGCCCCGCTTCTCGACCGGGAAGGCATCGCTGATGAGCGTGAGGGATACGGGCATGATGATGGCGGCGCCCAGGCCTTCAATGGCTCGGGCCGCGATCAGCACGCCGACGTTGGGCGAAAGCGCCGCCACCGCCGACGCCGCCGCGAAGATGATGAGGCCCACTGCGAACAGCCGAACCCGTCCGAAGCGGTCGGCCAGTGCGGCCGCGGACAGCAGGAAGCACGCGAAAGTCAGGACGTAGGCGTTGATGGTCCACGTGAGGTCGCCGAGACTCGCGTTGAGGCTGGTGCGCAGCACCGGCAGTGCGGTGGTCACGACGAGGGCGTCCAGGGCGGCCATGAAGACGCCCACTGAGGCAAGGGCCAGCGTCCAGCCCTTATGAGGTGTGACTGCCTCGGTGGTGGCGGATTGCATGCTGTGTGCTCACTCCTTCTAGAGGCTCAGCGGTGGTGGTGACGGCCATCTACCACTCGATTTTTGAAGTAGCTGGTTCACTTTCTCCACCGGAGCGTAGGGCTAGCAAGGTACATGCGCAACCTTGCTCACATGGACAGAGAAACACGGTTTGGTGGACAGAATTAAGTGGATTCGACACTTCCGCACCAGTCAGGACTGACCTGCGGACGTCACTATTTGATCAAGGATCTGATCAGACGCTCGTCGCCGCCGAGCTTGACACGGCCCTCGTCCACGGCGTCGTCGAGCGTCTCGTCACCATTTATCAGCATCTTGAGGGTGCGGGCGTCGATCTCGACGACGGCGTCGGGATCGGAGCCGGCGGGACGGGTGACGACCAATCCAGCCTCGCTGAAGCGCAGAGTGAACAAGCGGTAGTCGTCTACCCGCATGTCGCAGATGCCAGCGACCGGTGCGCCGGCGGCGAAGAGAAACTGTGCCCGGGCCCGCAGCGCCAGGACCAGCGAGTCCACGGTAGAAGGCGCCTGCGGGTCCCAGTAGGGCGACTTCGTCGCCCAGTTGCCCAACGCGAACAGAACGGGCTCAAGGGAGTGGCCCCAGTCGGTCAGCTCATACACCAGCCGGCTCACCGGGGCATCCGCACGGTACTTGCGCAACACACCGATCGCTTCAAGATCATGGAGTCGGATCGAAAGGATGTTCGAGCTTGCTCCACTGAGCGCGTCCTGCAGGTCGCTGAAACGCTTCGGCCCAAGGAGGAGCTCGCGTACCACCAACAGGGCCCAACGCTCCCCTACCAGATCTAGGGCATGGGAGACCGAACACCCCTCCTTGTAGCTGCGCTTCGTGCTCATGTTGTTACGATATCTCCTCCGCCGGTTTGGCGCGTTCGCTATCGGTTACTTTTTCAGTTAACTGATCCGGCTGCCGCTACCTGACCCGACTGGCGCGCCGGTGACTGCTGCAAGATACGCGGCGGCTTTGTCAGGGTCCATGAACCACTCGTCGAAGTCGTTAGGGTCGTCGAAAGACTCGATGTAGCGATTGCCGATTGCCGGGATCTGACTCGCGGCTCCCAGAATTTCAAGCACGTGCGGAGGGGGCGGCAGGAGCATCATGTTCGTCCACTGTGTGGTCGCACGCCCGTGCAGCGTCCAGAACGCCTCGAAGGCGCCTTCCATGAAGGTGCTGTCGAACGGCCGATCCCCGTGCTGCAGGATGCGGTCGAGATAGACGGCCGCACACTTGGCGGCCAGATTCGAGCCCTGACCCGTGATGGGGTCGTTGGTCACGACGACGTCCCCCATACCCAGCACGCGGCCGCCAGAGGGCAGTGTCGCGACGGGGTGCCGTACGGCGGGGGCAAACCCGCCCCGTAGCGTTCCGCCCTGGTCGGTGAGCTCCAACTTGGTATAGCGCTCGCGCACCCACGGCACGTGCTGCTCGAGCACTTCGACGAAACGCTCGAGATGTTGCTGGGGCGAGCTGACGTCGCTGAAAACGTCCAACGGCCCGCCTGGGATGGCCTCGAAGAACAGGACGTGGCAGGGCCCGGAGACGGTAAGCGCCGGCATCACAATCATCTCGCCCCGTCCCGGCAACAGGTGGAAATCGACCGAGTGCTCCCCTGGGCCGCTGGGATCGGGCTGGTAGCCATTGACGTACACGACCGAGAGCATTCGCTGTGGGGTCGTGAAAGGCGAACGGGCCGCGTCGCGCTCGAAGACCTCGGCCAGTGCGCCCTTGCCGGCGGCGACGACCACGAGATCGTAGACGCTCGACCAGGTGTCGAGATCGGCGATGGTCGCGTTGGTGATGATCAGTTCGCCACCATTCTCTTCGAACAACCGGAGCCATCGTGACATCTTGACCCGCTGGTCGATGTCGGCGCCGGGCTTCTTCAGCGGGCTGCCCCACTCGAGAATCGGGGTGGGTCCGTCGCCGCCCAACGAAAAGGTGGTGTTCGGGGTGTATGGGGGCTGACCGTCCCAGAAGTAGATTCCGAGATCGCGCTCGAATTGGAGCGTGCTATCGAACTGGAACTGCGACGACATGACGTTACCGTTTTCGATTTCATCGGCCGTGCGCGCCGACACGACAGTCACGTCATATCCGTGATGTTGCAGCCCGAGCGCCAATTGCAGCCCAGCCTGCCCGGCGCCCACGATAAGAATTCTAGGCATTGAGGCACTCCCTCTTGAAGTAACGTGATGATCTTTTCCGTTGGACGTTCATATTTGCTGCAAGTCTTCTTTTCCCGCAGCCGCAACCTTCTTCTGCATTGCCAGAAAAAGGGGATGAAGCGAACAGGAGTTCGCCGATGCCGAGGTGCGGCGCCTACGGCGTCGGAAAGAACGTGCGGAGGAATTTCTCCCAGGCACGATCGCCGAAGATCACGCGCTGGGGACGCAGCAACCGCACCGGCACGCCGAGTCGGTAGCGGATCCGCGGACGGCTGGCAGTGACCGCCTCCTCGACAAGGGCAGCGACGGCGTCTGAGCGCAGCGACAGCCGGCCGCGACCCTTCGGATGGTCGACCTCCCGATAGGCGCCGTGCCACTCGACGAAACGCTCCCAGAAATCGCCGTACGGATCGTCGACGGTAGACCCTGGAGCGAGTCCGAGCTCGCCCACGGTGGTGGGGACGAATGCGCCGAGGATCGGCGAGGGCTCGATAATCACGACCTCGATCCCGAAGCGGCGCACCTCCTGCCGGAGTGAGTCGCCGATCGCCTCAAGCGCGTGCTTGGTCGCCTGGTAATAGCCGCGCCCTGGAGTTGCGAAGAGCCCGAAGATCGACGACATGATGACGATGCGGCCCGATCCCTGCTGCCGCATACCCGGCAGAACCAGTTGCGTCATACGGGACAGGCCGAAAACGTTCGTCTCGAACTGGTGTCGGACCTCATCGATGGGGGTCTGCTCGATCGTGCCGTTGAGGCTGTAGGCGGCATTGTTGACCAGCACGCCGACCGCGCCGTGCTCGGCGGTGATTCGAGCTACCGCCGCGATCATCGACTCTTCGTCTGTCACGTCGACGCGCAGGGTGCTGATGCCACACTCCGCGAGGTCCTTGAGACCCTCCAGGCTCCGGCCGCTCGCGTAGACCGGCCATCCAGCACGGTGCAGCCGGAGCGCCAGAGCCCTACCAGTACCTGACCCGAGCCCTCCCATCGAGGAGATACCGGTGATGAGAACCGCTCGGGACGGATTCATCGCCGGCCTCAACTGTGTGAGGTGGTGACGGCTGGGTCGGAGGCCTCGGACGGCTCCAGCTGGGAGATCCGGCTCCTGGCCACCGACGCCCCGAGCCCGAGACCGTCCACCAGACGGGTGATGAAGTTGAACAGCGCCGCGCAGAAGAAGGCCTCAAGCAGATCGTCGGCGGTCCAGCCGGCGTCCAGAGCCACCTGCCAGTCCTTGTCGGTGATCCGGTAGGCGCTGCGGCTGAGCTTGGTCACCAGGTGCAATAACACCCGGGTCGGCTCGTCCACCGGAAGGTCGTCGGGCGAGTCCGCTGCTTCGATTGCCTGGGCCAGTTCGGGGCTTCCACCGAAGACTTGCAAGAAGTAGCTGTGCGTGCCGACACAATACGGGCACTCGTTCACCTTCGACGTCCAGGCAGAGATCAACTCCCGGGTCTGGCGTGGCAGCTTGCCGTGGTTGAAGACGCCATCGTATCCAGCGAGCATCGTCTCAAGGAGTTTCGGCCGCGTCGAGACAAGCCGGAACATGTCGGGGACGAAGCTCAGCGCGGTGACCTCTTTGGCGCGCTCATAGAGTTCTGCCAGATAACCTGTCGCGTCCGCTTCGTCGACCAACGGAACGCGGACCCCTGAGGTCATATCCATCTGTACACCATTCCTCTCATTAACCAACCGAAGTGCGTGGCATGTTCCTGCGGCGGAGCACGGGCATCGCCTCCGCCTGGAAGTCGAGTTTGGGATCGAGGCTCTGCACGATTCCCTCGACCACCAGAAGTGACAGCAGTGGGAACGCGAACTCGGGCGCCGGGTAGATACCGAACCGCCGCTGGAGATTGAACAGCCGCCCAGCGAACGTGGCCAAGTTGAATTCAATCGAGCGAACCCCGGTTGCCTCCCTGACGAGCTCGGTCAGGTCCGCGCGGAATCCGCTGAGGTCGCAGCCGTCCGCGGTGCCCGCCGCACTCTCGATGATGATCTCGGCGCAGAGGGGGCCATTACCCATGGCCAGGTTGATGAAGAAGTCAGAGAAGGAGGCGCGCACCGGCTCGGGAAGCTGGATCAGAAAGCCGGCGTCGAGGATCACCACGGAACCGTCGTCGTTGATGTAAAGGTTTCCCGGGTGCAGGTCGCAGTGGACCAGCCCGTCGACGAAGAGCATCTCGTAGACCGTCAACATCACCCGGCGCGCGGCCACATTGCGCACATTCTCCGAGAGTGACTCCGGCGCGGCCCGGACCAGCCCCTCCACGTATTCCATCACCAGCACGTCCTCCGAGCAGAGCTCGGGCAGCGGTGCCGGAATCCGGATCCAGGAGAATTCCGTCAGGTTCGCGCGCAGGTCGTCGAGCGCTTGGCACTCTGCCATGAGGTCCAATTGGCGCAGGATGGCGCCGCCGACCTGCGCGTGCATCAGCTTCATGGGCATCGACCGCAGCCATGGCAGCCGTTCGGCGGCGCTCATGGCCGCGGCCGTCAGCTGGTAGTCCCGCCGCATTACCCGGTCGATGCCCGGCCTGCGCACTTTCACCGCGACCTGCTGACCGTCGCGGGTGACCGCGCGGTGGATCGTCGCGATGCTACCGGTGGCCACCGGCGTCCAGTCGAACTCGACGAACGGCCACTCCTGTCCCCGGTACGCCCGCCGGAGTAAACCCTCCAGGCGGGCACGTCGAGGTGGCGGCGGCGCATCCGTCAGCCGGCCGAGTGCCGTGCACACGCGCTCTGGAAGAAGATCGCGCCGGGTGCTGAGCAACTGGCCGATCTTGATGTAGGACGGCCCGAGCGAGATGAACAACGACGCGAGGTGCTCGCCCTCGCCAGCCCACCGCCGCCTTCGCAGCCGCGCCCCCAGCGTGGCGGCCCCGAAGACCACGGCGTAGCCGAGCGAGACGCTCGCGACTCGCGCGGCTCGAATGACCGTGCCAGGCAGTTCGGTGAGAAATCCAGCCGATGCTTTGGCCAAGCCTGTCACCCCCACGGATGCGATAGCCAAGGGTGATCCTCCTGAACCAGCGTGGTCCGTCGCACCCGTCGTCCCAGGAATCGTCTTCTAGGAGTGAGCAAGTAACTACTCTGAGCTTGCTTCGCAACCGCACGATCAAAGAATCGGGGCACCAGCCGCGGCACCACACTGGAGCCCGCTGTCCGGTGATCCACATGCGGCTGGCAGTTGAAGGATCCCCTATCTCACCACGGGATTCCCTGCCCCTGAGCTCGGGATCGCTCCGGTGCTGAGCTTTACCAAGGGCCGCATATCTCGGCTGGCAACGAGCGATGCTGCTGACCGGCTCACCTGTCTCGGGGCACCTGTCCCGTCCTTCAAGGAGTCACAACGTGTATACAAGCGTGGCCATGCCGATGGTCAGCCTTGCCATAATCGTTCCGCTTGCGCTCGTACTCGTGCTCGGCAGGCCGTTCCTTATCATGGCCTCGATTGACCGGCCGGGTGCGGTATGAGCCCGACCGCGCTCGCCGCCGGGTTCTCGCCGCTTCCGCAGCCGGCCGGTCATGATCTGCTGGTCTTTCTGATCCAGGTCGGCGTGCTGCTCGGCCTGGCGGTGATCCTGGGGCGGCTGGCCGTCCGGTTCGGGATGCCGGCAGTGGTGGGTGAGCTGCTGACCGGGGTGCTGATCGGGCCGTCCCTGCTCGGGCACCTGACGCCGGAACTGTGGGACTGGCTGTTCCCGGCCAGCGCGCCGCAGGCGAACATGATCAACGCGGTGGCCCAGGTCGGGGTGCTGCTGCTGGTCGGGCTGTCGGGGATGCACGTCGACCTGGGCCTGATCCGCCGACGCGGCGCCACCGCGGTCCGAGTCAGCCTGGGCGGGCTGCTGATACCACTGGGCCTAGGTGTGGGGCTGGGCTTCCTGCTGCCG
>DASVQQ010000005.1 GCA_036389035.1 Jatrophihabitans sp. | reverse complement strand
GGGGCGCCCTGGTGATCGGAACCCGGGACTACATCGTCAAGAACGGCTTCTCCTCGGTGGTGCTGGGGATGAGCGGCGGCATCGACTCGGCGGTGGTCGCGGCGATCGCGGCGGACGCGATCGGGGGCGCGAACGTCCACGGGGTGGCGCTGCCCAGTGACTACTCCTCCGAGCACTCGCTCGCTGACGCCGCCGAGCTGGCCGCCAACCTCGGCGCGCCGTTGCAGACGGTGCCGATCGCGCCGATGGTCAACGCGTTCGTCGAGTCCCTGAAGCTGACCGGCCTGGCCGAGGAGAACGTGCAGGCCCGGGTACGCGGCACCACCCTGATGGCGTTGTCCAACCAGCACGGCCACCTGGTGCTGGCCACCGGCAACAAGAGCGAGCTGTCGGTCGGTTACTCGACGATCTACGGCGACGCGGTCGGCGGCTTCGCCCCGATCAAGGACGTGCCCAAGACGCTGGTCTGGCAGCTTGCCCGCTGGCGGAACGCCGAGGCCCGCCGACAGGGTCTTCTCGCGCCGATCCCGGAGAACTCGATCACCAAGCCGCCGTCGGCGGAGCTGCGGCCGGGTCAGCTCGACTCCGACTCGCTGCCCGACTACGAGGTGCTGGACAAGCTGCTGGCCCTGTACGTCGACGGCGACGCCGGCTTCGAGGACCTGCTGGCCGCCGGCTTCGACGAGGAGCTGGTCACCCGGGTGTCCCGGATGACCGACGCGGCGGAGTGGAAGCGGCGGCAGTACCCGCCGGGGCCGAAGATCAGCCTCAAGGCCTTCGGCCGGGACCGCCGGCTGCCGATCACCAACCGCTGGCGCGAGCGCGGCTCGTCCTGACCGGCGCGCGTGAGCTCACGGCGCGGTTCGGCCAGCGGTAGTGAGTTAGATCTCTCGGCGGGTCAGCGGTTCCCAAGTCCGGGCCGCAGGAGCACCATAGAGGGGTCCACCCCCCACCCGGGGACCGGCGAGCCGGCCTCGAGGAACCCAGAGGACCCGATATGAGCGAAACGCTCTACGGCGGAACGTCAACCCGCCGGATCACCATCCGCGATCTGCAGAACGCCAAACTGGCCGGCGACCGCTGGCCCATGCTGACCGCCTATGACTACACCACCGCCCGCATCTTCGACCAGGCCGGCGTTCCGGTGCTGCTCGTCGGTGACTCCGCGGCGAACGTGGTCTATGGCTATGACACCACCGTTCCGGTCACCGTCGAAGAGATGCTGCCCCTGGTGCGGGCCGTGGTCCGGGGCGCGACCCGGGCGCTGGTGGTCGCTGACCTGCCCTTCGGCAGTTACCAGGTCTCGCCCGAGCAGGCGCTGGAGACCGCGACCCGATTTCTCAAGGACGGCGGCGCGCAGGCCGTGAAGGTCGAGGGCGGCGCCCGGATCGCGCCGCAGGTGCGGCTGCTCAGCTCGGCCGGCATTCCGGTGATGGCCCACATCGGGCTGACCCCGCAGTCGGTGAACACCCTGTCGGGTTACCGGGTGCAGGGCCGCGGCGACGAGGCGGGCCAGCGGCTGCTGGAGGACGCCCGCGCGCTGCAGGACGCCGGCGCCTTCGCGGTCGTGATGGAGGTCATGCCGTCCGACCTGGCCAAGAAGATCACCCACGACCTCAGCATTCCGACCATCGGCATCGGGGCCGGCGTCGACTGCGACGCCCAGGTGCTGGTGTGGCAGGACATGGCGGGCCTGCGGGCCGACGGCAAGCCGGCCAAGTTCGTCAAGCAGTACGCCGATGTGACGCAGGTGCTGACCGACGCCACCCATGCTTTCGCCGCCGAGGTGCAGGCCGGCACCTACCCCGGGGCCGAGCACAGCTACCACTGACCGGCGCTCAGCCTTCCCAGGCGGCGTCCTCGGCGTCGTACCGGCGTTCGCGCTCGGCGATGGTGCCCAGCGCCTTGGCCGCTTCGGCCTCGGTGTCGAACGGGCCGATCCGTTCGTTGCTGCCGCAGCCCGCGAACGGCTCGACGGCGTGGTGCTTCTGGCAGAACCAGAACGTCCCGGTCAGATCCCTGGTACCCATGGGCGACTCCTGCGCAGGGGCGAGCCGGGCCGGCCGCCGTCCACGTCACGCTAGACGAACCAGCCGCCAGGGAGCCACCACCGATGACTTCGGTACAGCTTCGGCGCGATCGTTGGCCGCCGGGCAGGGCCTCTTTCGGCGAGTTTCCCTGCTACGCGGCCAACGATGTGCCACCGCGCTTCGTGCTGTGTCCGGTAAGCGAGCCAACCTCGGACCCCGCTGCACAAGGTTGCAGCCCCGCAGCAACACATCAAGGACAAGGCTGTGACCTTGTAACGATGGTCGTCGCAGAGGGCGGCGGACGAGCCAACCTGTAAGCCGGGTCCTGTGAACGGAGGACGGATCCTCCGAACGGCGACCATCCATCTCGGCCTGCCGTCACCGGCAGGCTCTAGCGGTCTACCCGCAGGCTCGGGCGAGCAGCCCTCGAACGCCTGCGCAGCTTCTCCCTTCGAACCGGAGAAGCCTCTTGACCTTGCTCCGGGTGGGGTTTACCTAGCCATCCCGGTCACCCGGGATGCTGGTGGTCTCTTACACCACCGTTTCACCCTTACCGAGCCGCTCGGGCAAGCCCGAATCGTCCGGCGGTCTGTTTTCTGTGGCACTGTCCCGCGGGTCGCCCCGGGTTGCCGTTAACAACCACCCTGCTCTGTGGAGCCCGGACTTTCCTCGGCACCCTGTTGCCAGGCTGACGCGGTCGCCCGGTCGGCTCGTCCGCCGCACGCCAATCTTAACGCTCGCGCGACGGCGCGTCCGACCGCTCGCCCGGCGCCAGGCTCGATCGCCCGTCCGCTGCCCGGATCAGTGCGCGGGCGCGCCCAGATGCGCGGTCTCGTTGAAGGCCTGCAGCGACACCGGGCCGTCGGCGTAGTACTCGATGGCAGAGATCGAGGCCGGCGCCAGGAACATCCGCTGCATCGCCGTGGCCGGGGCATCCAGGGCCAGGCGCACCAGGGTCTTGATCGGTGACACGTGCGAGACCACGACCACCGTCTTGCCGCCGTGCTGGGACAGGATCCGGTCCCGGGCCCGCCGGACCCGCCGGGTCACCGTCTCGAACGACTCACCGGACGGCGGCGCCGCGCTCGGATCATCCAGCCACCGTTGCAGCTCGACGGGCCACCGCTGGCGCACCTCGTCGAAGGTGTAGCCGTCCCAGTCGCCGAAGTCGGTCTCGATCACGCCGTCCTCGATCAGCACCGGCAGCCCCAACCGGTCGGCGATCTGCTGCGCGGTCTGCCGGGTCCGGCGCAGCGGCGATGAGATCAGCACGTCCACCGGGCCCAGCTCGGCGATCCGGCCGGCGGCCCGGCTGGCCTGCTCCACGCCCGCCTCGGTGAGTTCGAGGTCCGAGCGGCCGGCGAATCGCCTGGCCACCGAGTACACGGTGACCCCGTGCCTGACCAGCAGCAGCCGGGTGGGCTTGGTCTGCGGTGGCACCCAGGCCCCGTTGTTGTTGGCCGGCAGCCCCTCTTGCACCGGCTCGGCGGGCTCGGCGCGCGCCACCGGCTTGGCGCGCGCCGCCGGCTCGGTGCGCTCGACCTGCTCGGCCAGCTCCAGCGGTCCGGCCGCCGCGTCCATCGCCTCGTTGGCCAGCCGGTCGGCGTGGCTGTTGCGGGCCCGCGGGATCCATTCGTAGCCGACCCGGTCAAAGCGCGCCGCCAGCTCGGCGGCCTGCCGCGCCAGTGGCTGCATCGACGGGTGCTTGACCTGCCAGCGGCCCGACATCTGCTCGATGACCAGTTTGGAGTCCAGCTGCACCTGGACCTCGCTGGCGCCGAGCTCACCGGCCGCGGTCAGCCCGGCGATCAGGCCCTGGTACTCGGCGACGTTGTTGGTGTGGACGCCGATCGCCGCCTTGCGCTCGGCCAGCGTGGCACCGGTGTCGGCGTCCAGCACCACCGCGCCGTAACCGGCCGGGCCGGGGTTGCCCCGGGAACCGCCGTCGGCCTGCACCACCACCCGAAGGCCGGCTGAGCGCTCGGCTCCGGTCACAGCCCCGACTCGTGGGTGCGCACCAGGATGCGCCGGCAATTGTCGCAGCGCAGCACCGCCTCGGCCTTGGCCGCCCGGACCTCGCCCAGTTCCGAGCCGGACAGCTCGAGCCGGCAGCCTTCGCAGCGGCGGTGCCGCAGCATCGCCGCGCCTACCCCGCCACCGGCCTCCCGGACCTTGTCGTAGAGGCCCAGCAGGTCGGCCGGCAGGGTCCCGGCCAACCGGTCCCGCTCGGCGCGGTGCTTGGCGATGGCGTCGTCGATCTCGGCGAACACCTCGTCCCGGGCAGCCTCGGCAGTGCCTCGTTCGGCCAGGATCGCCTGCAGCTCGGCCCGCAGCTGGCCGACCTGGGCCTCGGCTGTCTCGCGGGTCTCCATCAGCTCCAGCAGCTCGTCCTCCAGGACGCCCTGCCGGCGGGCCAGCGAGGTGACCTCGTGCTGCAGGCCGGCGATCTCCTTGGCCGGCACCCCGGAGGCGGCCATCCGCCGCTGGTCCTTATCGGCCCGGAGCCGGACGGTGTCGACGTCGGCTTCCAGCCGGCGCTGCTCGGCGTCCAGGTCGGCCAGCGACGTCTCGGCGTCCACCAGCCGAGACCGGACGCCGGAGGCGCGCTGGTCACAGCCTGCGATGGTGGCCAGTTCGGGCAGGTTGCGCCGCCGGTGGGCCAGCTGGGCCAGGGCGGTGTCGACCGCCTGCAGGTCCAGCAGCCGGAGTTGGACGAAGGGATCAGCGATCACGTGCGGAGCGTGCCCTTTCTGGCGAATGCGAGGTCAGGCAGGACCGGGCCGGGTTGGCGGGCTCGGCCCGGGTAGCCAGTGTGACAGTCAGTTGCAATGCAGGGTCCAGGGGTCGGTGACCAGGGTGGAGACGGCGACCTCGACATCGCTGAACCGCGCCTGCAGCAGCTCGGCGGCCACCGGCAGCCACGGCCACTCGGTCGCCCAGTGCGCCGCGTCGACCAGCGCCAGCCCCGGGCCTGCGCCGCCGTCGGGGTGTCCGGCGCGTTCGGTGACCGCCTCGACGGTGCCGTGATGTTTGAGGTCCGAGGTCAGGTACGCGTCGGCGCCACGGGCCCGGGCCAGCTCGGTGTAGGACGCGCCGGAGCCGCCACAGACCGCCACCGTCCAGATCAGCTGGTCCGGATGCCCCGCCGCCCGGACGCCCCACGCGGTGCTGGGCAGCCGGTCCGCGACGTGGCCGATGAAGTCCCGCAGCGTCATCGGCTCGGGCAGCAACCCGATCCGGCCGGTGCCGGTGTCGGCGTCCAGCGCCGGCTGCTCGGTCAGCGTGAACGCCACCTCCTCGTACGGGTGGGCTTGGCGCATCGCGGCCAGCACGGCGGCCCGCTGCCGCCGGGGCAGCACCACCGACACCGCCAGCTCGGGCTTGCGGCTCAGCACGCCGATCTCGCCGTCGGCCGGATCAGCGCCCGGCAACGGCCGGTAGGTGCCCTTGCCCTTCACGGTGAACGTGCACTGGTCGTAGTTGCCGACCGTGCCGGCGCCGGCCTCGGTCAGGGCGCTGATCAGCCGCTCGCTGTCAGCGGCGGGCACGTACACGGTCAGGTAGTCCAGGGCCGGGCCCGGGTCAGGCGCCAGCGGCGTGGTGTCCTGCAGTCCCAGGCGTCCGGCCAGCGCGTGCGACACCCCGTCGGCGGCGACGTCGGCGTTGGTGTGGGCGACGAAATGCGCGACGCCGGCCCGGATCATCCGGTGCACCAGCGCGCCCTTGGGGTCATCGGCGGGCACGCCGTGCACGCCCGAGAGCAGCAACGGGTGATGGGTGATGAGCAGCTGCGCCCCGGCGGAAACCGCTTCGGCGACGGTTTCGGGCACGCAGTCGACGGCCAGCAGGATTCGCTCGACCGGGACGGCCGGATCGCCACAGGTCAAGCCGATGGCGTCCCAGGACTCGGCGGTGGCCGGGGGGTACCAGCCGTCCAGGGCGGCGAGGACATCAGCGAGACTCGGCACGGCTGGCAACGCTACTGCCTGTTCCAGACGACGCAGAACCGTGACCTGATTGGGTGATGTGTGACGGGAGGGACCGTGTGGTCAAACGCCAGACACTCGGCGTGGCCCTGCCTTCTACTAAACGGCAGGCGGCTCGGGGCACGGCACCGGCCCGCTGGTGCTCGCCCACCCCTGGGCCGGCGCGAGGCCCTTGTCTGGTGGGGTGCAAATCGGGGGGAAGAACGTGTGGGCGGAGGCGATGTTTGTCAGCACCGAGGCATGCGATGCGGAGCTGGTGGTCGCCGCACTGGCTGGCGATGCGACTACGACCCCCGTCAGAGATAGCGTGCCGCCGATGACGGCCGCGACCGCGACTTTACTGACCAGCGACTTCCGGGTGTAGGCCATGCGTACTCCAAGGGATCGAAGGGTAGGACTGTTTCTTACCCTAGCAAAATAATGCTGAAAAGGTGTGAATAAGGCGATAAGCGCACTTCCCTCAATTTGTACCTCGCCGTGCAAACTGCGTCAGCCGAGCCGCCAGTCGTGCGTCATCGATGCCCAACGCGCCCCGACAGCCTCTCTCAAGTGGATTACAACCCGAACGAGTTCGCGCTACCGATGCGCGATCGCTCCTTCAAGAGCCTCGCAATCGAACACACTGTTGATTTAGCGGTGTAGCCTGGGAGCATGTCCGCAGCACTGCAGGCCTCCCTCCTGGACTTCGCCGACGACATCTCACTCGGCCCGCTCGGCGACGCCGTGACCAGGCGGCCGCTGGGCTCCGGCGCCTGGCTGGACGTCCGGCCCGGCTGGCTGGCCGGCGCCGACGCGCTGTTCGGCTGCCTGCTCGACTCGGTGCCCTGGCGTGCCGAGGAGCGCGAGATGTACCAGCGCATCGTGGCGGTTCCCCGGCTGCTCAGCTTCTACGACGAGGGCGCGCCGTTGCCGCACCCGGTGCTGGAGGAGGCGCGTGACCGGCTCAGCGCGCACTACGCCGACGAACTCGGCGAGCCGTTCCGCACTGCGGGCCTGTGCCTGTACCGCGACGGCCGTGACAGCGTGGCCTGGCACGGCGACCGGATCGGGCGCAGCCGCACCGAGGACACCATGGTCGCGATCCTGTCGGTCGGCGCGCCCCGTCAGCTGCTGCTGCGGCCCAGACCTGGTAGCGCTCCGGCCCGCAGCGCTTCGACAGGTAGCGTCGGCGGCACTTCCGACAGCGGCGTGCTGCGGCACAACCTCGGTCACGGCGACCTGATCGTGATGGGCGGCAGTTGCCAGCGCACCTGGGAGCATGCCGTGCCCAAGACCAGCAAACCGGTCGGCCCTCGGATCAGCATCCAGTTCCGGCCGCGCGGGGTCCGCTGAACCACCCCGGCATCCGAATCACTTCTGACGCGTTGCGCCACGATCCCGAACAAGCCCTAGCTGACCGAGAACTCGCGTAGCGCCAGCGCCGCTCGCACGTCGGCGCTGGACCGGCCGATCGCCAGGTACCCGCCCCGCACAGCCGCGTCGTGCACGAGCACCTGCTCGGAGTCGGGCAGGTCGGCGCGCCGCCAGATCAGCGCCTGGGGCGAGACGATCAGCCGCAGGGTGGCCCACTGGCCGGCCTGCACCGGTGGCGTCCGGGCCTGCCCGAGCAGCTCGTCCGGCGCGGACGGGCCGTGCCGGTAGAGCCGCAGGGTGCCGTCCGGCGACATGGTCGCGTGGTAGCCCTCGCTCAGGCTCAGGCCGTCCTCGTAGTAGCGGTCATCGAGGTGGCAGAAGGCCAGCGACAGCGCGGCCGACGGGTCGGCGGGCAGCCGGTCCCAGGCCGCGGAGAACGTCAACCGGTACTGCGAGGCCGCCGCGGCGATCGGACAGAGCTGGCCCAGGGTGATGAACTGCCGTTTCTCATCGGTCCCCAGGGTCAGCTCGTTCAGCGCGGTCCAGGACCCGGCCAGCGACCGGCTGTCCGGCATCTTCGGCTTCTCACCGGAGGAGATCCGCTTGCTGGCCCAGTTGTCGGAGGTGGCGGCCGCGGTGTCGGTGCTGGTGTAGCCGTAGTCGGAGGTGACCGCTCCGCTCACCCCGAGCTTGAAGTAGTGGGCGGCGTCGGCTCGCCGATGGATCGGGTAGACCACCAGCGGCGTGCCGTGCGCCTTGGCCGCGGCGATGAGCTCGTCCGGGTAGTAGGTGAGGTAGTCGCCGTTGTCGTAGGGCAGCACCAGAAGGTCGTTGCGGTCCAGCCGGGCGGTCGCGGCGTCGATGGTGGCCACGGTCATGTCCGCCGGGCTGAGGTAGGCGAAGACCGGCAGGCCGGCCGCCTTGGCCTCCGGTATCCGGACGCTGGAGTGGTAGGCCTTGACGATCACGCTGTCGAGCAGGTTCAGCCGGGCCACCATCGCCATCATCGCCGGGTAGGCCCGGTCGTCCTTGGCTTCCAGGCAGATCACCACCTTGCCGCCGAACTCGGTCAGCACCGTCTCGAGCCGGGGAACCGCCGTCAGCGGTGACCGCGTCCAGGCCGGTCCGAGCTGGGGTTGCCGGATCCCGATTCTGGACAGCACCGAGGACGGCTGCGTGGCCACCAGTCCCTTTCCGGTGGTGGTGCGGTCATAGCTCAGGTCGTGCAGGCAGATCAGGACGCCGTCGGAGGTCATGTTGACGCTGACCTCCAGGCACTGCGCGCCCATCTCGACCGCCGCGCGGTAGCTGGGCATGCTGTGCTCCGGGTAGATGTCCCCGGCGCCGCGGTGCGCGATGTGGAACGGCGTGCCGCGCTCGGCAGCCCAGGAGCGCACCGTCACCGGGCCGGTGGCCCTGCGGCTCGCGCTGGACGTCCCGGATCCCGGAGTGCTGGGGTCGGCCGCCCGGGAGCAGGCGGCCAGCAGGCCGAGGCCGCCAAGCGCGCCCAGCATCGAACGCCGGCTGAGAGGATGGTCGAAAGGCACTCTGCCAGGCTACCTAACGAAGCCTTTATATGTGGCCCCAGCTCGTAGAGGTCGCGAATCACTCAGCTGAGAGTCACCGCCCCGTCGGCCAGCGCTATCCGCCGGCTCACCCGGACCGCTTCGAGCAGCCGGCGGTCATGGCTGACCAGCAGCAGCGTGCCGGGATAGCTGTCCAGCGCCTGCTCCAGCTGCTCGATGGCCGGCAGGTCCAGGTGGTTGGTGGGCTCGTCCAGCACCAGCAGGTTCACTCCGCGGCCCTGCAGCAGCGCCAGCGCCGCCCGGGTCCGCTCCCCCGGTGACAGGGTGTCGGCGGGCCGGTCGGCATGCGCGGCCCGCAGCCCGAACTTGGCCAGCAGCGTCCGGACGTCGGCGTCGTTCCAGTCCGGCAGCAACCGCCCGAACGCCTGCGGCAGCGTCTCGTGCCGGCCGAGCAGGGCGCGAGCCTGATCGATCTCGCCCACCACGACCCTCGCGCCGAGGTGCTGGCGGCCTTCGGTCAGCGGCAGCCGGCCGAGCAGGGCCGCCAGCAGCGTGGTCTTGCCGCTGCCGTTGGCGCCGGTGATCGCGATCCGGTCGGCCCAGTCGACCTGCAGGCTCACCGGCCCCAGCCGGAACTTCCCGCGCGAGACGACGGCCTGGTCCAGCACGGCCACCACCGAGCCCGAGCGAGGCGCGGCGGCGATCTCCAGCCGCAGCTCCCACTCCTTGCGCGGCTCCTCCACCACCTCCAGCCGCTGCAGCAGACGCTCGGTCTGGCGGGCCTTGGCGGCCTGCTTCTCGGTGCTCTCCTGCTGGAACTTGCGGCTGATCTTGTCCGGGTCCTTGCCGGCCTTGCGCCGGGCGTTGCGGGTGCCGGTCTCCAGCCAGTTGCGCTGCGTCCGGGCCCGGTCGGTGAGATCCTGACGCCGCTCGGCGTTCTCCTCATAGGCTTCGCGGGCCCGGCGCCGGGCGATCGCCCGCTCGTCGAGATAGGACTGGTAACCGCCGGAGTAGTGGGCGATCTGCTGCTGCGCCAGGTCGAGCTCAACGATCTCGGTCGCGGTGCGGGCCAGGAACTCCCTATCGTGGCTGACGATCACCTGCCCGGCGCGTTGGGAGTTCACGAACCGCTCCAGCAGCTCCAGGCCGGCCAGGTCCAGGTCGTTGGTGGGCTCGTCCAGGGCGAAGACGTCGAAGCGGGCCAGCAGCAGCGAGGCTAGCGCGGCGCGGGCGGCCTGGCCGCCGGACAGCGAGGTCATCAATGCCTGCGGGCCGACCTCGAGGCCGAGCTGGGCCAGCACGGCGGGTATCCGATCCTCCAGATCCGCTCCGCCCAGCGCCAGCCACCGGTCGAAGGCGGCCGTGTAGTCGGCTTCGGCCCGCGGCCCGTCGGCCAGCGCGGCGGCGGTCCGCTCCATCGCCTCGGTGGCCTCGCCCACCCCGGTGCGCCGGTGCAGGAACGCCGCCAGCGTCTCACCGGCGCGCCGGTCCGGCTCCTGGGCGAGGTAGCCGACCGTGGCCTCGGCCGGCACCCGGGTGATCGAGCCGGTCTCCGGTTGCGCCAGGCCGGCCAGCATCCGCAGCAGGGTGGTCTTGCCGGCCCCGTTCGGCCCCACCAGCCCGATGACCGCACCCGGCGCGATGACCATGTCCAGGCCCCGGAACAGCCACCGCGAGCCGTAGGCGGCACTGGCGTCGGTGACCAGGATCGTGGCGCTCACGGGGTCAGACGGTAGCCGACGCCGTCGGCAGTCCGGTCCGCCCTTCTGTTCGGTGGCATTGTGCGCTGTGCGAGGTTTGCTGTAGGTCTAGGGCAGCCTGCGCCGGCCTGCGGCGGCGTCGCGCTGTTCAGCGCAACTTCCGTTCCGCTCACCCGTCGAAGGAGCTTTATGACTGAACCCCGCACGCCACCAGGTGCGCTGCGCCGGCTCACGGTGGTACTGGCCGTCACCGCCATGCTGTTCAGCGGATTCGGTGGCGCCATGTCGAGCGCCTGGGCCTCGGCCACCGGCACCGTCAACACCGCCGGCGCCTCGCTCACCGTCCGGTCCGGCCCGCACGTCGGCAGCACCGCCGTGGGCTCGGTGGCCGACGGCGCCAGCATCACCATCGACTGCCAGACCTACGGCGACACGGTCACCGGCACCTACGGCACGTCCAACGTCTGGGACCACGTTCCGGCCAAGGGCGGCTATGTCAGCGACGCCTACGTCTACACCGGCTCGGACACCCTGGTGGCGCCGCTGTGCGGCGGCAGTTCCGGCCAGAGTTGCTCGGGCAGCGGCCTGGGCAACCCCCGGACCTGCGCCGGCGCGGTTACCTGGGCCAAGAACCATGTGACGACCAGCTACCACGCCGACTACGCCGGGCGCTGCGACCACGTGGTGGGCCTGGCCTACGGCTGGTCGCACAGCGGCTCGACCAGCGCGCGCTCGCACTGGCTGGCGATCCCCGCGAGGTACAAGTACGCCGGCGACCACACCGTCCCGGCCGGCGGGCTGGCCTTCTTCTCCGGAGGGTCTCAGGGTTACGGGCACGTGATGATCTCGATCGGCGGCGGCTACTTCCTCTCCACCGACATCTCCGGCAGCGGCACCTTCACCCGCACCACGATCGCCGAGATCAAGAACAGGTGGGGCCAGACCTACAGCGGCTGGGCCCAGCCCTGGTTCCAGATCAACCACTAGCCCCATCCGTCACACAATGCCCCGGGGCGGGGTGTCTGCAAGCGGGGCGAGCTAGGCATAATCACCCGGGTCCGTCAGCCGCGGCCGCGCGGCTGACTGACCCCCTGACCCCGGTCACGCCGTCCGTCAACGGCTCGGCCGTCGAACAACGTCGGCCCCCCGAGCCGGTCGGAAAGGAAACACATGTCGCTGGTCGACGTCCACAACGAGTGGGACCCGCTGGAGGAGATGATCGTCGGAGTGGTGGACGGCGCCCGGGTGCCGTCTCCGGACCGCGGGCTGTTCGCCCTGGACTACTGCGACAACGTCGACAGCCCCGAAGACATCCCGACCGGCCCGTACGACGACCGGGTGATCGAAGAGACCAGGGAGGACCTGGAGGAGCTGGCGGCGCTGCTGCGCTCCGAGGGCGTCACCGTCCGGCGCCCGGACGTCACCGACCACAGCAAGCCCTTCAGCTCCCCGGACTGGACCGCCGACGGCGAGTACAACTACTGCCCCCGCGACGTGCTGCTGCCGATCGGCGACACCATCATCGAGACGCCGATGGCCAACCGCGCCCGGTACTTCGAGACCTTCGCCTACCGCGACCTGCTGCGCGAGTACTTCGACAGCGGCGCCAACTGGATCTCAGCGCCCAAGCCGCAACTGCTGGACGACACCTACAACATCAGGCCGGCCGACGGGGTGGTGCTCAACGACCACGAGCCGGTGTTCGACGCGGCAAACGTGCTGCGGGTCGGCGAGGACATCCTGTACCTGGTCTCCTGCAGCGGCAACGAGCGCGGGCTGCGCTGGCTGCAGCGGGTGCTGGGCGATCGCTACCGGGTGCACGCGGTGCGCGACGTCTACCCGGGCACCCACCTGGACACCACCATCACCCTGGTGCGCCCGGGCCTGGTGGTGATCAGCCCCGAGCGGGTCAAGCCCGACCAGGTGCCCGAGATCTTCGCCGACTGGGAGATCCTGTGGTGCCCGGAGCTGGTCGACCCCGGCTACGTCTGGGACTACCCGCGGGCCTCGATCTGGCAGGGCATGAACTTCATGATGATCCGGCCGGACCTGGCCGTGGTCAGCGACATCCAGGTGAACCTGATCCGCGAGCTGGAGAAGCGTGACGTCAACGTCGCGCCGGCCCGGCTGCGCCACACCCGCACCCTGTCCGGCGGCTTTCACTGCGTCACCGTCGACGTCCGCCGGACCGGAACGCTGGAGGACTATAGGTGATCGGCCGGCGGGTCGGCGCGGGTGCGAGTCCGTCGAGGTTCAGCGGGAGGTTGGGCGAGGGATGAACTACCTCTCGCTGATCGTGTTCACGCTGGCGACCTGCGGCACGCCCGGGCCGAACAACACCCTGGTGATGGCGTCGGGGGTGAGCTTCGGGTTCCGCCGCAGCATTCCCGGCGTGGTGGGGATCAACACCGGCTTTCCGATCATGGTCATCCTGATCGGGTTCGGCCTGGGCGGCTTTCTGGAGCGGTGGCCGGTGGCGCTGGACGTGCTGCGCCCGATCGGCGCGGCGTACCTGCTGTACCTGGCGTACCAGATCGCCACCGCGCCGGTCGATGACCTCGAAGCCGAGGCCACCAAGCCGCTGACCTTCACCAAGACCGCGCTGTTCCAGTTCGTCAACCCCAAGGCGTGGGTGATGATTGTCGGCGCGCTGGTCATCTACACCTCGACCGACGGCTCGTTCGGGTGGCAGGTGCTGGCGGTCGCGCTGGTCTTTCTGGTGTTCGGCACGCCGTGCACGGTGGCCTGGCTGCTGATGGGGGTGGGGCTGCGCCGGGTGATCTCCAAGCCGGCCCAGTTCCGGATCTTCAACGTCGTGATGGCGGTGACGCTGGTGCTGTCGCTGATCCCGATCCTGTTCGAGATCCGCGACAGCCTGGCCTGACGACTCAGAGCTCCCGGTGGCTGCGGAACAGGCTCAGGCAACGCTGCCAGGGCGCGGTGTCGGCACGCAGCCCGGACAGCTGCCCTCGCAGGTCGCCCGAGAAGGTGATGCTCGCCTCCAGCGGCAGCAATGACGGCAGGTTGTCGATCGCGATGACGTCCAGCTCGGTCATCGGCACCCGTAAGACCGGCTGTTCCCAGCTCGTGGTGTTCTGATAGAGCGGGAACAGGTTGTACGGCGAGCCCACGTCACAGGTGACGTCGGTCAGCACTCGCAGCCGGTACGGCTGGCCGGCCAGGTCGGCCGCGGTCAGGTAAGGCCGGCCCGGCTCGGTGGTCAGCACCGTGTTCACGACGATGTCGTGGTCGAGCATCGCGGGCCGGTCCAGCGTCCGGGTCTCGGCCAGGTCCCAGCCGGTGATCGCCACTCCGGTGGCTGCCAGGGCGTCCCTGGCGCCGGTGCCGGAGCGGCCGAGCGCGCCGAGCACCAGGACCTGCAGTCCGGGCGAGCCGGCGGCGGCCATCGCCAGCTGGGCGTCCAGCTGCTGCCTGGTTCCCGGCTGCAACGGCACGTGCAGCGCGCCGGTGTGTTGCAGCACCGCCAGGGCCGCGCCCACATAGCCGGCCCAGTAACCGAACGCTGCCAGCCGGCGGCCGTTGTCGTCGGTGAGGTATTCCAGGTCCAGCAGCGCTCCGCCGCCGGCCGCGAACCGGTTCAGCAGCACCCGGGCGCCGGGCTGGTCCTTGTAGGCGTGGCCGAAGAAGACATGCCGGTGTCGCAACGCGAACGGCTCGGCGGGTAGTTCCTTGAGCCCGAGCACCACGGCGTCGGCCGGCGCGTCCGGCCAGCCGTCGGTCTCGGCCAGTCGGGCGCCGGCAGCCGCGTAGTCGGCATCGTCGAACATCCGCTGGGCGGAGCGCTCCACCACCACCTCGATGCCCTCGGCGATCAGCTTCGCCACGTCAGCAGGCACCAGCGGCGCACGCCGCTCGGTGGGCCGGGACTCGGCTCGCATCCACAGCGTCAGATCCTGCCCGGCCGCCGCCATCACAACACCGGGATTGACGCTGGCAAGAGGGTCTCCATCTGAGCGAGTGTGGCCTACACCGGACCCAAGTCAATCAAGGGGCACCGCTGGTGATCGCGCGCTACCAGACTTGCGCAGCTCGGCTCGCATGGTGCCAGATCCGCCGGGTCACCGCTGGCCGTTAGCGCCGGACTAGCATCGGCGGATGCGCGTTCGGAGCCCGGCTGGGCCGGCCAGTACCGGGCGGCGGGCCCGTGGGCAGGTGCTTCAGAATCCGGCCCGGGTCATCGTGCTGTCTTTCGCCGCTGCCACGGCGGTCGGCACGGCGCTGCTCTCGCTGCCGGTGGCGACGCCGGGGCCGGGTCACGCCAGCTTGATGGAGGCCTTATTCACGGCGACCTCGGCGGTCTGTGTGACGGGGCACCTGGTGGTCAACACCGCGACCTACTGGAGTGTCTTCGGGCAGGTGGTAATCCTTGCCCTGATCCAGGTCGGTGGTTTCGGGGTCATGACGCTGGCCTCGCTGCTGGGGGTGCTGGTGTCGCGGCGGCTGGGCCTGCGCAGCCGGATCACGGCGGCGGCCGAGACGCGCAGCATGGGCATCGGGGACGTCCGTAGGGTGGTGACCGGCGTCGTGCTGGCCAGCTTGTTGCTCGAGGCGGTGGCCACGGTCGCGCTGAGCGCGCGGTTCTACTTCGGCTACCACGAACGGGCCGGCCAGGCGCTGTGGCACGGGGTGTTCCACGCAGTGTCGGCGTTCAACAATGCTGGCTTTTCACTGTTCGAGGACAACCTGGTGGAGTTCGCCGCCGACCCGTGGGTCTGCCTGCCGATCGCCTTCGCGGTGATCGCCGGTGGCCTGGGCTTTCCGGTGCTGCTGCAGCTGCGCCGGGAACTCACCCACCCGCGCTTGTGGACGCTCAACACCCGACTTGTGCTGGCCGCCACGGCTGTCCTGCTGGTTACCAGCACTGCCTTCATCACCGTGATGGAATGGAACAACGAGCAGACTTTGGGCAGGCTGAGCCCGGGCGGCCGGCTGCTGGCCGGCTTCTTCCAAGCGGTGATCACCCGCACCGCCGGCTTCAACAGCGTTGACATCGGCCAGCTTGATCCGGCGACCTGGCTGGGCATGGACGTGCTGATGTTCATCGGCGGCGGCCCGGCGGGCACCGCAGGCGGGCTGAAGGTGACCACTTTCGCGGTGCTGTACTTCATCATCTACAGCGAGATCCGCGGCGACGGCGCGGTCAGCGCCCTGGGCAAGCGGCTGCCGCGCTCGACGCACCGCCAAGCGGCGACCGTCGCCCTGCTCGCGGTGGCGGTCGTGGTGACTTCGACCGTGGCGCTGCTGGTCATGACCGAGTTCAGCCTCGACCGGGTGCTGTTCGAGGTCATCTCCGCCTTCGCAACCGTGGGCCTGAGCACCGGCATCACCCCCGACCTGCCCGTCGCCGGGCAACTGATCCTGGTACTGCTGATGTTCCTGGGCAGGGTCGGACCCGTCACCCTCGCCTCCGCCCTGGCCCTGCGGCACACCACCAGGCTCTACGAACTTCCCAAGGAACGACCCATCATCGGCTAAGGACACCCTGAGTCAACCCCGTGACTTGATAGCCGGCCAGGAGCGGCTCAACCGTGGAACGTGGCGGCCAACTTGTCACGCAGGCTCGGATCTGCCAGCACCAGCACCTCGTCACCGGCTTGCAGCAAGCTGTCACCCCGAACCCGCAACAGCTGGTTTTCGCGCACCACGAAGCTGATCCAGGCGTCCTCGGGCAGGTCGCGCAGCTCATCGATCCGGTGTCCGTGCGCGGGCGCGCCGGTGGTCACGGTGAACCGGTGCACACCCTCCGGCTCATCGCGCAGCCGTACCCCGATCGCCCACGGCTCCGGCTCGACGACGCGCATCGGCAGCCGCAGTAACCGCGCGGCCGTCGGCACCAGACTGCCCTGCAGCAGCACCGAGAACAGCACCACCACCACGACGATGCCGTACAGCCGCTCCGCGTCGGGCACCTGCGCGGCCAGGATGAAACTGCCGAGCAGGATCGGCACCGCCCCCTTGAGCCCGGCGAACAGCACGAAGGCGCGCTCATTGCGCTCCAGCCCAGCCGGGATCAAGCACAGCCCTACGCATACCGGCCGGATCACCACGGCCAGCACCGCGCCGATGACCAACCCCGGGATCAAAACGTCGGCGTGGGTCAACTCGGCCAGGTCAACGGTCAAGCCAAGCACGACGAAGGCGACGATCTCGCCCAGGCTGGCCAGCGCCGAGTGGAACCGCTCAATCTCACGCTTGTACGGCGCCCGCTCATCGCCGATCAGGATGCCGGCCACGAACACCGCCAGAAAGCCGGAACCATGCGCAAGCGTGGCCACGCCGAACAGGATCAGCGCACACGCGGCGGTCCGCAACGGATACAAGCCTTCGCTGGGGAGCGGCACCGCCCGCATGAACCACAGCAGCGCCCGGCCGCCCACGACGCCCACCGCGGCGCCGATGCCCATCTGCAGGGCGAACTCGCCGGCAATCTCACCGAACGCACCCGCGCTGATCCCGCCGGCCGTGATCAGGCTTGCCATCAGGGCGATGCCGACCGGGTCGTTGGCCCCGGACTCGCCCTCAAGGATCGTGCCGCTGCGCCCGGTCACCTCACGCCTGCCCAGCACCGAGAACACCACCGCGGGATCGGTCGGCGAGATCGCCGTCGCCACCAGCAACGACAGGAACCAACTCAACCCGAAGGCGTAGTGGATGAACGCCGCAGCGGCCGCAGCGGTCAGAAACGTGCCCAGCACCCCAGTTATGGCGATTGGAGCGGCGGCAGTCCGAAACCTCGACCAGCCCAAGTGCAGGCCACCGTCGAACAGGATGCAGATCAGCGCCAAGGTGACCAGCCGCTCCACCAGCAGTTCGGATGGACGGTACAGGTCCGGAATCACCTGCACCGCTACCGCGGCGGTCACCAGCACCAACAGCGGCGCCGGAATCCGGATCCGCTCGGTCAACCGGTTGGACAGCAACGCCAGCAGGCCGACCGCGCCCACCAGCAGCACCAGCCGCGCGAAGGGAAAAGTGTCAGACATGACGCTCCGAGACTAGGAAGAATGTGGCAGGGCAGGGCATTACGAATCCACTGCCGACCAGGCTTCCCGGCGCACCGGCTCTTACCCTACTGCGACCACCGTTACCGGTGGCCCTCACTGCAGGTTAGTTGGAACCGAATGTGGGCGCGGTTGCGCCAGCCCGGCCGCGGCTGATGCGGCCCATTGCTACGGCTGGGACACGCACCCTGACCTTTACACCGCAGGGGGCATCAGCTTCAAAGATGGGACGCCCATTCGGCGGGGGCCGTACAAGGAATGCGACGCCTTCAATCTGGGTCGCTCGGGGCACGGCATCGACGTCCACTGCGCCGTCATCAACAGCTATAACGTCGCCTGGGTCTTCGTCCGCGACACCACCACCGGAACGGCCGGCTGGGTTCGGCTCGAGCACCTCGATGCCCCGGGAGTAGCCATCAAACTTTGCGAATAGGCAAGCACCACCCACCTGAAAGTGACCTGCAGGTCTCAACAGGGCTCGGTGCCGCACGCGGACCTAGTGTCAGGACTGGGGTGCGGATACCCAGCAATGCCCCCGCCCGCGTCGGCGCCAATGCCGTAGAGACGTTGCCCGCGGGTGCCGACTTGCTGGCCGCGGCGGTGTTGCGCTTACGGAACCGCGTCTACCGCCCAGATCTGCGAGGAAGAAAGCCTGGACCTCGACGGCGATGACATCCCGGACGTGTTCCAACGCCGAGGGTAGTGGCAGCGCCGAGCGTCATCCTGCCGACAACGAGCACTCCAACAGACCACAGTGGAGCCTGAAGATTGAGCGACAGTTGTGCCTCTACAGCGGGACTGGGGTGCCCTTGCGATAGCAGGACGACATGGAGGGGTTGGTGCAGATCCACAGGTAGGCATACTTCGTCTCGTCAACATAAAATGTGGCGGAACCACATCCCGGCTGAGCACCATTGCCGTCAATCACCTGTTTTGTAGTACCGCCGACCACTTCCAACATCGCCATCGCCGTCCCGTTGCCGGAGGATTTGTCACATGCGGCCAACGTATTCGTCTCGGCGTTCCACAGTACGTAGTCGCCGCTATTGAGATGGTCGAACCGATAGGGGTCGGCAGCCGCCGCCGGGGACGAAAGGACAAAGAGCCCCGCGAGCGAGGCGATCAGCGCCACCATCATCTTCAATGCTTGCATTTTAACTCCTTAATATGGACAGTCAGGACATCACGGCTCAGACTGCCCGTCAAGCAGAAGATGCGGCTCGTTGAGGGAACGCCTCCCCTTACTGAACAGGCCCGGCGCGTGAAGCGCCGAGCCTGTTGCAGTCCCGCAGGTCACTCTCGATGGTGGTTGCCTAGTTGCAGCTGGCGATGCCTGTCCCGACCGGATTGAGGGCGTCGTACTGGGACCAGCCGGTCACTCCGGTGGCCATGTTGCGCAGGTAGACCCAGAAGACGCCATTGCTGTTGCGGACGTAGCAGTGGGCGTCGACGCCTTGACTCGGGTAACCGCGGCCGAAGGCGTCGCAATCGGTGTACGGCCCCCGTCGGATAGCCGTCCCATTCCCGAAGCTGAAGCCCCCGCTGCTGTGCAGGTCGGGGTGGTTGTTCCAGCCGTAGCAGTGGGCCGGATCGGCTGCGGCCGGGCTGGCAGACACCAGCAGGCCACCTAGGGTGAGTGCTACCGCACCCATCGACGAGAGCAGTCGAGATCGCATAAAGACCCCTTTCAAGGGTGGTGAATGGCAAATTCTTACTCCTCCCGACCTGAATTGGTCAAGCACATCGGCCTAATTTTCTCCGATTTTATATTCGTACAACGCTTCACCCCCCTCGCCAATAGCTACTACGAAGCATCTGAATCTGATGACTGCGAGCAGAACCTGACGAAATTAATCTCGACTGCTTGCGTTTCGTCACTTCTTATGTTTGCGGTTCTCACCTGGCACCTCGGTGACCGTACCCACAGCGGCAGACAGCTGGGCTATGTCGGCGTCGACTACGACGCCAGATCCCCAGCATTCAACTCTTCTTCGCTGGATGGATCCTCGACGGACCGGCTCCGATGCCGCGATACCTTCTGAACCAGATCGAGCTGATCTGGCACCACGATCGACCCGGGCAAGGGCTCGACCGCATCACCGGACCGATGTCCTCAGAGCCGGCTAGAGGCAAGCTGGTCGGAACTGTCCGCAAAGGTAAAAGATTAGCTGACTACAACTAATATTATTGACGAAGCTGCTGTTAGAGAGCGACATTAGCGCATCCATAAACCGCTTCAGAGAGGGACTCCTCCATCCGATCTCGCTTGCTCGCGTCAATGGGTGCGCTGGCACTCACTCTGGGAGGCATGCTGGTATCCGCCAGCCCGGCCGCAGCCGAGCCAACCTACTGCAACGGCTGGACCACCCACCCTGATAAGTACACCGGCGGGGGCATCAGCTTCCGCAACACGACCACCGGAGGGGTTGGCTGGGCAAACCCCAGCTTTCTCAACGGGAACCTATCGGGTGTTCCCCACTGCTACTACTAGGTAGCACCACCCACTGGGGGTTCTGCGGGTCCGACAGGCTCGGCGTCACGCGCCGAGCCTGTCTGGCCACCAGGCTGAAGGCGGGATCGCCAGCGGATCACCTTTGGTGGGCGCTGTTGGGATCGAACCAACGACCGCTCGGGTGTAAACCGAGTGCTCTCCCGCTGAGCTAAGCGCCCTTCGACGGCCGCCACTGGCACCGAACCGAGGAAGGCCCGCTGCCCGCCACGGGCCGGCGACAACCGTGCAAGGGTAACCGGCCCCGGCGTCGCTCATGCTCTCGACGTAGTGTCGTGGCGTGCTTTCGACCCTGCGGCAACCGCGCTACCTGGGGCTGTTCGCCCTGGTGCTGGTGATCGCTGGCGTCTGCGGCCTGGCCGGCACCTGGCAGGCGGAGCGGTTCCAGGAGAAACGCGAGGCCAACCAGCGGCTGGAAGCCGACATCCGCGACCGCCCGCTGGACGTCACCGCGGTGCTGGGCAGGGCCAGCGCTCCGGTCTCGGACGGCGCGGCCCAGAAGTTCCGCCAGATCACCGCCACCGGCGTCTACCTCAGCGAGCACCAGACCCTGCTGCGCCAGCAGAGCGTCGGCGGGGACGTCGGGGTCATCGTCATCACCCCGCTCAGGACCGGCGACGGCGTGCTGCTGGTGGCCCGGGGCTTCGTGCGGCAGACCGGGGCGGCCACGACCACGCCGCCCATCCCGGCCAGCCCTTCCGGAACGGTTAACATCACCGGCCGGCTCGAGCCCGCCGGCACCAAGCCCGACCGGCTCGGCCAGCTCCCTGGCCGGCAGGTCGAGTCCGTCAACCCCGTCGAGCAGGCCGGCCGGATCGGCACCCCCGTCTGGAACGGCTACGCCGAGCTGCTGGCCGGCCAGTCGGGCACCGCCGGCCTGACCACGCTGCCGGGCCCGGACCTCTCCAACCCGGCCGGCGGCGCCGAGGAGCCGCAGCACGCCGCCTACGTGATCCAGTGGTACCTGTTCGCCCTGCTGGCCCTGTGCGCGCCGTTCGTGATGGCCGCGGCCGAGCGCCGACGCGACCGGGCCGCCGAGCCGCTGCCGGCCAAGGTGGCGGAACCCGCTGGGCAGCCACCACCCACCGGCCGGGCAGCCGCCAAGGCCAGAAAGGCCTCGCTGGACGACCGGCTCGCCGGCCGCTCCTAGCCAGCCGACAGCGCAATGCGGCGGCCCGCCAGTCGCCTAGGACAGTCGGCGGTCGATAGTTGGCCGCTGAGCAGGGCCTCGACCGGCGTGTCCCTCTGCTGGGAGGCCAACGATCCGGGGGCGGAGGCCAACGATCCCGCCGAACCGACCAAGTACACGATCGAGCGAACAGCCAGCCACCAGAGCTAGCTGGCCACCCCGGTGGTCAACGCCGCGATCTCGTCCAGCCAGCGCTGCGGATCCCGTCCGACGCCGATCTCCTTGGCCTCGCTGAACCGGATGACGCCGTCCTGGTCGATCAGGAACGTCCCCCGATTGGAGACCCCGGCGTCGGAGTTGAACACCCCGTAGGCCTGGGCGACCGCGCCGTGCGGCCAGAAGTCGGCCAGCAGCGGGTAGTTCAGCTCGTCACGCTGGGAGAAGATCTTGTGCACGAACGATGAGTCGATGCTCAGAGTCAGCACCTGCACCGCGTCGTTGGCGAACTCGTCGATCCGGTCCCGGATCTGGCCCAGCTCGCCGGTGCAGATGCTGGTGAAGGCCCACGGGTAGAACACCAGCAGCACGGCCTTGGAGCCCCGGAACGACGACAGCGTCACGACCTCGTTGTTCTGGTCGCGCAGCGTGAAGTCCGGCGCCTCCACTCCGACCGGCAGCGGGCTCAACCCCGGAATCACGGAGTCATCCGGCATAAAACTCACCGTCGGTCTCCCCTGCCGCGCTCAGCACCGGCCTTGGCGCGCCTGCTGACCAGTCGGGCGCCGGTCCAGCCGGCGCCCAGCGGCAGCAGCGAGGTCTGCGAGAGCCCCGCCGTCGGGGCCGCCTCGGAGATGTCGGAGGGCTCGACGTAACCGGCCCGGCCACGTTTGGGCGTCAGCAACCAGATCACCCCGTTGTCGGCCAGCGGGGCGATGGCATCCACCAGGGCGTCGACGAGGTCGCCGTCGTCCTCCCGGAACCACAGGAGCACCACATCGACTACATCATCTGAGTCCTCGTCCACCATGTCGTCGTCGAGGCGCTCTTCTATCGCTTCGCGCAGAGCCTGGTCGACATCGTCGTCATAGCCCAACTCCTGCACAACCATGCCTGGTTCGATTCCCAGGCGGTCAACCAATGCAGTCGTGTTTTCCCCGGTGCCGGGGGTGGTGCTCACTGCCAGCCTCCATAGGTGCCAAAGCGGGAGGCAAATCCTCACCGCTGGTAACCGTGCCCAGGTAGATAACCACACTTCGGCGACGACGCAAGCCTCTGGGGCTCCCGATGGGTAAAGATCAGAGGTCACATCTTCTCCCGTGTTGGTGGACACTGGAGGGGTGACTCGTGATCGCTACAACATCATCACCGACGGACTGCCCAGCCAGCTCCCCGATATCGATCCCGGTGAGACTCGTGAGTGGATCGAATCGTTTGACGCCGCTGTGGACCATGACGGCCGCCAGCGGGCCCGGTTCCTGCTGCTGAAGCTGCTCGAACGCGCCCGCGAACGCCAGGTCGGCGTCCCCGCGCTGCGCAGCACCGACTACATCAACACCATCCCGCCCGAGCGCGAGCCCTGGTTCCCCGGCGATGAGCACATCGAGCGCCGGATCCGGGCCTACATCCGGTGGAACGCCGCCATCATGGTCAGCCGGGCCAACAAGCACCTGGGCGTCGGCGGGCACATCGCCACCTACGCCTCGGCGGCCTCGCTCTACGAGGTCGGCTTCAACCACTTCTTCCGGGGCAAGGACCTGGCCAGCGGCACCGGCGACCAGATCTACTTCCAGGGCCACGCCGCCCCCGGCATCTACGCCCGGGCCTTTTTAGAGGGCCGGCTCACCGAGCAGCACCTCGACGGCTTCCGGCAGGAGCAGTCCAAGGCGCCCAACGGCCTGTCCTCCTACCCGCACCCCCGGCTGATGCCCGATTTCTGGGAGTTCCCGACCGTGTCGATGGGGCTGGGCCCGATCGGGGCGATCTACCAGGCCCGGTTCAACCGCTACCTGGCCGCCCGCGGCATCGCCGACACCGCCAACTCCCACGTCTGGGCCTTCCTCGGCGACGGCGAGATGGACGAGGTCGAGTCCCTGGGCGCGATCGGAGTGGCCTCCCGCGAGGAGCTGGACAACCTCACCTTCGTGATCAACTGCAACCTGCAGCGGCTGGACGGGCCGGTCCGCGGCAACGGCAAGATCATCCAGGAGCTGGAGTCCTACTTCCGCGGCGCCGGCTGGAACGTCATCAAGGTCATCTGGGGACGGGACTGGGACCCGCTGCTGGCCGCCGACCGCGACGGCGTGCTGGTCAACAAGATGAACACCACGCCGGACGGGCAGTTCCAGACCTACACCGTCGAGTCCGGGGCCTACATCCGGGAGAACTTCTTCGGCGATGACCTGCGGCTGCGCAAGATGGTCGAGGACCTGTCCGACGAGCAGCTGCGGGTGCTCTCCCGCGGCGGTCACGACTACCGCAAGGTCTACGCCGCCTTCGCCTCGGCCCGCGCGCACGTCGGCCAGCCGACCGTCATCCTGGCGCACACCATCAAGGGCTGGACGCTGGAGAGCTTCGAGGGCCGCAACGCCACCCACCAGATGAAGAAGCTCAACAAGGTCGACCTCAAGGCATTCCGCGACCGGCTGCACCTGGAGATCACCGACGAGGCCCTCGAGGCCGACCTGCCGCCCTACTACCACCCGGGCGAGAAGTCCGACGAGATCCAGTACATGAAGGATCGCCGCGAGGCCCTCGGCGGCGTGCTGCCCAAGCGGGTCACCCGGGCCAAGCCGCTGGTGCTGCCCGACTCGCAGGCCTCGGCGTACGCGGAGCTGAAGAAGGGCTCGGGCAAGCAGAGCGTCGCCACCACCCAGGTGATGGTGCGGCTGTTCAAGGACCTGATGCGCGACAAGGAGATCGGCAAGCGCTTCGTGCCGATCATCCCGGACGAGGCCCGCACCTTCGGCCTGGACGCGATCTTCCCGACGGCCAAGATCTACTCCCCGCACGGCCAGGAGTACGACGCGGTCGACCGCGACATGCTGCTGTCCTACAAGGAGTCCAGGCAGGGCCAGATCCTGCACGAGGGCATCAGCGAGGCCGGTTCCACCGCGTCGCTGATCGCGGCCGGCACCAGCTACGCCACCCACGGCCAGCCGATGATCCCGTTCTACATCTTCTACTCGATGTTCGGCTTCCAGCGGACCGGTGACCAGTTCTGGCAGTTCGCCGACCAGCTGGGCCGGGGTTTCGTCCTGGGCGCGACCGCCGGGCGGACCACCCTGGCCGGTGAGGGCCTGCAGCACGCCGACGGGCACTCGCTGCTGATCGCCTCGACCAACCCGGCCGCGGTGGCCTATGACCCGGCCTACGCCTACGAGATCGCCCACATCGTCGAGTCCGGGCTGCGCAGGATGTACGGCTCGTCGGAGCAGCACCCGGGCGGCGAGGACGTCTTCTTCTACCTGACCATCTACAACGAGCCGATCCCGCAGCCGGCCGAACCGGCCGACGTGGACGTCGAGGGCATCCTGCGGGGCATGCACCGGGTCTCGGCCGCGCTCGGGGAGTCGGGCCGGCCGCGGGCCCAGGTGCTGGCCTCCGGGGTCGCGGTGCCGTGGGCGTTGCGGGCCCAGGAGCTGCTCGGACAGGACTGGGGCGTCGACGTCGACGTCTGGTCGGTGACGTCCTGGAACGAACTGCGCCGGGACGCCCTGGAGATCGACGAGCACAACTTCCTGCACCCGGACGCCGAGCCGCTGACGCCCTACGTCAACACCAAGCTGGCCGAGACCTCCGGGCCGGTGGTGGCGGTGTCGGACTACATGCGCGCGGTGCCCGACCAGATCGCCCAGTGGGTGCAGGCCGCCGGACGCGACTGGAGCTCGCTCGGCGCTGACGGTTTCGGCTTCGCCGACACCCGGGGCGCGGCCCGCAGGTTCTTCCACATCGACGCCGAGTCGGTCGTGGTGAACGTGCTGGCGCAGCTGGCCAAGCGGGGCGAGGTCAAGCCCGAGGCGGCCCGCGACGCGCTGGAGAAGTACAAGATCACCGACGTCGCGGCTGCCAACGCCGGCTCGGCGGAGGGTTCTGCCTAGTTCCGGCTGCTGCCAGCGGATTGGTCAGCCGAGCTCATCCACGGAGTGTACAACTCAGTTCCGCAGAGTTGTACACTCTGTGAATGGACGTTGCCATCAGCAGGTTGAGGGCCGAGCTATCGGGCTGGATCGGGCACGTCCGAGCTGGCGAAGAGGTGATCATCACCGAACGAGGTATCCCGGTGGCGCGACTTCTGCCGATCGACACGGCGCCGCTGATCGAGCGGCTGACCGAGGAGGGCGTTCTGGGCAGGCCTCGGCGTGCTGACCGGCCGGACGCGCAAAGCGTCGTCCGAGCGCGAGCAACCGATTCAGTCTCTGAGTTGGTCCGCGAGCAGCGCGGCTGACAGCGGTGGCGATCGTCTACTTCGACAGCAGTGCCTTTGTGAAACTGATCGTCGAAGAAGCCGGCAGCAAGCTGGCTTCGGCGCTGTGGAATGCCTGCGATACGGCTGTCTCCAGTCGGCTGGCCTATCCAGAAGTACGCGCCGCGCTAGCCGCTGCCGGCCGTGCTGAGCGACTCGATCCGAGTGAGCAGCTGCAAGCCGAATCCCTGTGGGAGGAATTCTGGGCGGCAACCCGGCCGGTCGAGTTGACTGAGGCCATCGCGGCCGCTGCCGGCGCATTGGCTGCCCGGCACTCACTGGCAGGCCCCGACGCGGTGCACTTGGCGAGCCTGTTGACAGTGAATTCGACCGGCACACTGTTCGCCGTCTGGGATAAGCGGCTGCGCACCGGCGCCCAAGCGGCAGGCGTCCAGCTGGCGCCCCTGTCCTAGCGGGAACTTCTTGCCCCTGCGAGGCGTTGATCCGCCTCGCCACCGAGTTGAGGAGCCGCTTTGCCTGTAGCCACCCCTGTTGTCGCCGCCGCGTTGCCTTCCCTGCCCGAGCAGGTCGAGCGGCTGATCGCCGCGGGAGTGCACGACCTTGCCGGCCTGAGCGCCGGCGAGCTGCGCGCGTCCGTGCTCGACCGCGCACCGGCAGGCAGCCTTCTGGTGGTCCATCCCGCACGGGTGCCGGCCTCGGCGCTGGCCCCGTTGGTGAGCTGGGACGGACGCCCCGGCTTCGTCGTCTCGGACATGCAGGACGTCGATGACTTCACCGCCATCGACGTGGCGACGCCGCCGGCCGGCGCGGCCTACCTGGCGCGGGGACTCGACCGCGGCGACGGCATGCGCAACTGGAGCCCGGACGAGGCGCTGCCCGCCATCGCCGCGGCCGGCCGCAGTCCGTTGACGCTGGTCGAGGGCCTGCACTGGCTACTGCAACAACCCGGCATCCTGGAGCGCAACAGCTGCTTCATGACCGTCGGGTCCCGGCTGCGCAAGCCCAACGGCAGCCTGGACGCCCGTACTCCCGCGCTCTGGATCAGCAACGGCACCGGCCGGGACGGCACGGCCCGCCGCAATGCCCCCAAGGTCGGCTGGTGCTGGGCCGGCAACCGGCACACCTGGCTCGGCTTCGCCTCGGCCAGCGCACGGGTGGCCATTCCTGCCTGATCACAAGGCGTCGCAGAACCACCGTAAGCCCGCGACCCGCAGGACCGGCGATCAGCCGCGGGTCGCCGTGCCCGATCGTCGGCCGCTGTGCAGGGCTGCGCCCGGCGCGTCGCCCGGCTATGAGGCCAACGATCCAACGGGAAACCCGCTACCGCGCCTTAGCAGCGAGCAACTCAGCAACTGGCGCTGACGACGTGCAGGTCGGCGCTAGTAGCGGGCGCCGACGACGTGCAGGCCCAGCGGGTCGAGTTCGGCCAGATCCTGCTGGGTGAGCTTGACGTCCACCGCCGCGACGTTCTCCTCCAGCCACCGCACCCGCTTGGTGCCGGGAATGGGCGCCACCGGCACCCCGAGCCGGTCGGACTGCGCGTGCACCCAGCCCAGCGCGATCTGGGCCGGCGACACCGCATGCCGCTGTGCCACCGCCCGGACCGCCGCCACGATCGCCAGGTTCGCCTGGCCGGCCTCGCCCCGGAACCGGGGATTGGCTCCGCGGAAGTCGCCGCTGTCCAGCCGGCCGGGATCGATGGTGCCGGTCAGGAAGCCCCGTCCGAGCGGTGAGTAGGGCACCAGCCCGATCCCGAGCTCCATCATGGTCGGCGTCACCGCCTCGGCGTCGCGGGTCCACAGCGAGTACTCGCTCTGCACGGCCGTGATCGGGTGCACCGCGTGCGCCCGCCGCAGCAGCCGCTCGTCCACCTCCGACAGTCCCAGGTAACGCACCTTTCCCTCGGCGACCAGCTCGGCCATCGCGCCGACCGTCTCCTCGATCTCGGCGGTCTCGGGTGGGCGGTGCAGGTAGTACAGGTCGATCACGTCCACCCCGAGCCGCAGCAGCGAGGCCTCGCAGGCCCGCTTGACGTAGCCGGCCTCGCCGCGGAACACCCGGGCCTGATCACCGCCGGAGCGGTCGATGCCGAATTTCGTGGCCAGCTGCACCTGCTCGCGCCGGCCGGCGATCGCCCGTCCGACCAGCACCTCGTTGTGCCCGGCGCCGTATACGTCGGCGGTGTCGAGAAAGCTGACCCCCAGTTCGAGGGCGCGGCGAATGGTGGCGATCGAGCTGTCCCAGTCCGCCGGCCCGTACCACTCGCTCATGCCCATGCAGCCCAGGCCCTGACGGGAGACTTCGAGCTCCCCGAGCCGGATCCGATCCATGTCCGCCTGACCTCCCGATCTCATTCTCGGCCCTCTTACTTAGTTCATCGGCTCAGCGCTGGTCAAGCACCCTGGCTGCCTTGCCCTGCGAGCGCGCGATCGCCTCCGGGGCCAGCACCTCGACGGTGACGCTCACTCCGACCCGGTCCTTGATCAGGGTGCCCAGCGTCCTGGCCAGGGCGTCGGCGTCGGCATCGGGCTCGCGGGACTCGACCCGCACGCTCAGCTCGTCCAGCCGGTCGGGCCGGCTCAGGACGCACTCGAAGTGCGGCGACAGCTCGGGCACCGACAGCAGCAACTCCTCGATCTGGGTGGGAAAGACGTTGACGCCGCGGATGATCATCATGTCGTCGGTGCGCCCGGTGATCTTCTCGATGCCGCGAAAGGCCGGGTAGGCGCTGCCCGGCAGCAACCTGGTCAGGTCCCGGGTCCGGTAGCGCACCACCGGCATCGCCTGCTTGGTCAGCGAGGTCAGCACCAGCTCGCCGGGCTGGCCCTCTGCCAGCACCTGGCCGGTCCGCGGGTCGATCACCTCGGGGTAGAAGTGGTCCTCCCAGACCTGCAGGCTGCCCGGATGCCCGGCCGCTTCCTGGCCGATTCCCGGGCCCATCACCTCGCTCAGGCCGTAGATGTCCAGCGCGGCCAGCCGGGTCCGCTGCTGCATCTCGGCACGCATCGCCTCGGTCCACGGCTCGGCGCCGAAGATGCCGATCCGCAGGGACGTCTGCGCGGCGTCGATGCCCTGGCGGGCCAGCTCGTCCAGGATCGCCAGGAAGTAGGACGGGGTGACCATGATGATCCGGGGCTCGAAGTCGGTGATCAGCTGCACCTGCCGCGCCGTCATGCCACCGGACACCGGCACCACCGTGCAGCCCAGCTTCTCCGCGCCGTAGTGCGCGCCCAGCCCGCCGGTGAACAGGCCGTAGCCGTAGGCCACGTGCACGATGTCACCCGGCCGGCCGCCCGCGGCGTAGATCGAGCGGGCCATCACCGACGCCCAGGTCTGGATGTCATCGGCGGTGTAGCCGACGACGGTGGGCTTGCCGGTGGTCCCGGATGAGGCGTGCACCCGGACCACCCGCTCACGGGGCACCGCGAACATGCCGAACGGGTAGTTCTGGCGCAAGTCCTCCTTGCTGGTGAGGGGAAAGTGCGCCAGGTCGGCCAGCGAGGTCAGCTCATCCGGGTGGACCCCGGCGCTGTCGAAGGCCGCCCGGTAGTGGCCGACGTTGTCATAGGCGTGCCGCAGCGACCACCTCAGCCGGCGCAGCTGCAGCTCGCGCAGCTCGTCGACCTCGACATCGGCCAGCTCACCGAAGGCCCCGACGTCATCCAGCCGCGACAGCTCCATCGACGTGTCCTCTCGGTCACTCTGGCACCGGCTGGGTCACCGCCGACCCTAGCGCCGGCGCAGGTCAGCCTTCGATCGCGGCGGCGGCCAGCGCCGGCAGCAGCTCACCGAGCGGCCGGTCGAGCAGCACATCGGCCAGCGGGTCGCCCCGGGTGACGCCCTGGTTGACGATCGCCACCGGGATGCCCCGGGCGGCCGCTCGCCGGACGAACCGGAAGCCCGAGGCCACCGTCAGGGACGATCCCAGCACCAGCAGCAGCCGGCTGGACTCGACGAGGGCGTAGCAGCGGGCCACCCGCTCCGGCGGCACGTTCTCTCCGAAGAACACCACGTCGGGCTTGAGCGGGCCGGCGCCGCAGTCCAGGCAGTCCACCAGCCGGAACTCCGCGATCTCGGGCTCGGCGAGCTCGACGTCGCCGTCCGGCTTCACCGGCCCGGTGCTCTGGACGTCGCGGGCCCGCGGGTTGGCGGCAGACAGCCGCTCGTCCAGCTCGTCCCGGTCACTGAGCGTCCGGCAGCTCAGGCAGATCACCCGGTCCAGGCCGCCGTGCAGCTCGATCACCTCACGGGCGCCGCCCGCCTGGTGCAGGCCGTCCACGTTCTGGGTGATGACGCCGCTCAGCAGGCCGGCGCGCTGCAGCCGGGCCACCGCCTGGTGTCCCGCGTTGGGCCGGGCGTGCTGGATCCGTTGCCAGCCCCGGTGGCTGCGTGCCCAGTACCGTTGCCGGGCGGCGGGACTGCCGGTGAACTCCTGGAACGTCATCGGGGTGGCCGGGTGCAGCCGCCCGGTCGGCCCCCGGTAGTCCGGGATTCCGGACTCGGTGGACAGCCCGGCCCCACTCAGGACCACGATGCCGCCCGAGTGGGCGAGCTTGACCAGCTTCTCGAAGTCGGCGTCCTGCACCTGACCACGGTAGGTCGGGATGGCCGGCAAGGGCAGCCGAGTGGCGCACATCAAACGCTGTTCAGCCATAGGCCCGGCACACCAGCTGCAGCAGGTCCGACAGGGCGGGCGGCGGGCTGTCGCGCCACCAGGCCAGCCGAACGGCCACCGGCTGCGCGTCGCGGACGGGGCGATAGATGACGCCCGGGCGCGGATGCTGGCGCGCGGTCGCCTCGGAGGTCATGCCGACCGCCTGGCCGGCCGCGATGACGGTGAGCCACTCGTCGACGCCGTCCACACTGCGGGTGGCCGTGGGTGCGGCGTCCGCCGGCCAGAGCTGCTCGGTGGTCGTCCCGGTCCGGCCGTCGACGGCGACGGTGCGGCCGGCGAAGTCGTGCAGCGTGACGTTGCGGCGGCGAGCCAGGGCGTGCCCGGTCGCCACCGCGGCAAAGCGCGGCTCCACCCCGACGAGGGCCGTGTCGAACCGGTCATCGGTCACCGATCGGCGCAGCACGGCGACATCGACGAGGCCCTCGCTCAGCCCGGCGGTCGGCGTGTTGGACTGCACGAAGACGAGCTCGGCGCCGGCGTGATCGACCGCCCACTGCCTCTGCACGGTGGTGGTGTGACGGCCGAGGGCGGCCCAGGCGTAGCCCACCCGGACCGCTGCCGCGGCCTCCGAGACGGCGCGCACCATCGCCGCGGTCTCCTCCACCACCCTGCGGGCATGCCCGATCACTCGCGATCCGACCGGCGAGAGCGCCACCTCGCGGGTCGTGCGGCGCAGCACCCGGGCACCCAGCGCCTGCTCCAGCCCGGCGATCGTCCGGCTCACCGCCGCCTGGGAGACCCCGAGTGACGCCGCGGCCTGGGTGAACCCGCCCTCATCGACCACGGCGACCAGCGTTCGCAGGTGTCGCACCTCCACGGCATTCATGCGTCCAGCGTATCGCTGTATGACATTAAGGCATTTCCCTTGTAAATGGCGGCGGCTGAGACTGGGCTGGTGCTGACCCGAGCTCGGACGCCCCGGACGATGCGCAGTGGCGTGGTGATGCTGATCCTCAGCGGTCTGGGCAACCAGGTCGGCGCCGGCGTCGGCGCGCACGCCTTTCCGGCCATCGGACCCGCCGGCGTGGTGGCCGTCCGGCAGTTCGTCGCCGCGGCCGTCCTGCTTCCGGTGGCAAGGCCGTCGCTGCGTCGCATGAGCTGGGCGCAGTGGTGGCCGGCGTTGCTGCTGGCCGTGGTCTTCGCCGTGATGAACCTGTCGCTGTACACCGCGATCGACCGGATCGGCCTGGGCCTGGCCGTCACGCTGGAGTTCCTCGGACCGCTGGCGGTAGCGCTGGCCGGCTCCCGGTCCCGGCTGGACCTGCTCACCGCGGCCGGGGCAGGCGTCGGGGTCTACGTGCTGGTGCTGCCAGGGCCCTCCAGCGACTACCTCGGGCTCTGCCTGGCGCTGCTGGCCGCGGCGTGCTGGGCGGTGTACATCCTGCTGAACCGCCTCGCCGGGACCCGGCTGCCGGGCCTGCAGGCACCGGCGGTCGCCACCGGCCTGTCGGCGCTGGCCTACCTGCCCGTCCTGGCGGTGCTGGTGGCGCAGGGCCGGATGACCGGGATGCCGCTGCTGTACGCGCTGGGAACGGGCGTGCTGTCCTCGGTCATCCCGTATGCCGTGGACCTGACGGCCCTGCGCTATGTGCCGCAGCGCTTGTTCGGCGTTTTCATGAGCATGCACCCGGTACTGGCCGGCCTTGCCGGCATGGTGCTGCTGGGCCAGCTTCTCGGCCTGCACGAGTGGGTCGGCATCGCCATCGTGGTGGCCGCCAACGCCGCTGCCGTCACGGTAGCGCAGCGCCCTGCCCGGCGCAGGGCCGCCGAAGTCTCGCGAACCTCCGCACTCCCACCGGCGGCAGCCGGCCGAGCACCCGTGACGACAACGGCGCAGCGGCAATAGGGCACACCCGGTAAGGCCCGGCAGGCGAGCATCATGAACGAACTGCCACAGAGTGAGTGGGCTACCCAATGGCAATGCAGCTTCGATGTGAGATCTTTCCGTCCGACTTGGACGCCACTGAAGACTTTTACGTACGGGTACTCGGGTTCCGGGTGATGCGTCTCCAGCTGGAGCCGCCAAGTCCTTACCTGGCGTTGCAGCGAGATTCGGTCCGTATCGGCGCCGCTCTGCGCGCTGACGGAGAGGCGGGCATGAGAAGGCCGCCTACAGGCGTCGAGTTGGTTCTGGAGGTTGACGACGTCGAGGCCGAGCACGACCGGATCCTGTCGTCGGGCTGGCCTGTGGCCGAAGCGCTGCAGGAACGTCCGTGGGGTCTCACAGACTTCCGGCTGACCGATCCCAGTGGTTACTACATACGGATCACGAACCGGTTCCCCGATGATGGCAAGTCGAGCCCTAACTGCGCCGGGTCAAGTTGAGGACGTCGCGCACCCGCAGGGCCGCCGACTGCGGATCCTCGTGCTCCCAGACCACCAGCAGGGTCCAGCCGGCCTCGGCCAGCCGCCGCTCGGTGTCTGCGTCGCGGGCGATGTTGCGAGCCACTTTCTCGGCCCAGTAACTGCCGTTGGTGGACGGGCCGCGGTAGTGCTCGGCACACCCGTGCCAGAAGCACCCTCGGATCTCGACCGCCACCTGATCCCGCCGGAACACCACGTCCACCGTCCGGCGGACCGCGGGTAGCGGCCGCTCACAGACCCGGTAGCGCAGGCCCAGCGCGTGGATGGCCCGCCGGACAGCCAGCTCCGGCTTGGTGTCCCTGCTCTTGTTGGACTGCATCGAGCTACGCACCGCCGGTGTCGATGCCCAGGACTCCTCAGCCACGCCCCCACGATACGACCGCCCGAGCCGCTACCCGGCTCCCGCTCACGGAGCCGGCAACGCTCACCGGCTCACAGCGCCTGCCCGTTCCCCCGCGCCGCAAGCGTCAGAGGCCGCAAGCCGCCCCGCACCAGCGGCATCAGGTAGTGCTCGGCCAGCCAGCTGACCACCGGAACGCACACCGCGTCGCCGAACCCGAACAGGGCCTGGTTCCGGCGAAGCCCGTCGAGGCGGTAATGGGGCGCTCCCATCAGCCGCGCATACTCGCGCGGGGTCATCCATCGGGCCCGCACCTCGCCGCGGCCGGCCTGCACGACGGCCTGCTTGGACGAGCCGCCGCGGGCTGTCCGTAGGCACCCCGAGACGTCGTCCGGACGGATCTCCCACACCGCCGTCCCGTGCCGGGTCCGCCGGTAGGCGGTGCGGTGGGAGTAGCGGTCCAGATCTCTCAGAACGTGCAGCCGGCGCAGCTGCAGCCCGCTCAGCGACCCGACGAACGCGGCGGTGCGCTCGGCCGACCACCACTGCTCACCGGCCGGGTCGAAGAACTCGACCTGCTTGCCCAGGCCGGCCGTCAGCGGCGGTGGCGGAGCCGGCAGCGCCGCCTGGTGGGTGCGCAGCGCGGGGTCTGAGAACACCGCCCGCAGCCAGGCAGGCCGAAGCTCGCTGTCGGCGACCGGCGAATCGGCGACCGGTGAATCAGCAGCCGGGTACGGATCGGCAGGCGGGTCCAGCGCCCCCACCAGGAACAGCCGGGGCCGCGATTGCGGAACGAACCGCCGAGCGTCCAGGGTCAGGACGTCCACGGAGTAGCCAAGCCGGTTCAGCTCCCCGACCGCAGCCGCCAGGTCCGCGCCGCCAGAACTCGTGGCGAGCCCGACGACGTTCTCCAGCGCGACGACCGGTGGCCTGCGATCACCCAGCTCCGCCAGCACCCGGGTGAAATGCCAGAAGGCGCCGGAGGCCTTGCCGGCCAGGCCGCGCCTAGAGCCTGCCAGCGACAGGTCCGTACACGGGAAGGAACCCCAGGCCAGGGCCAGGTCCGGTGGCAGCGAGGCGCCCGAGACCTCGCCGATGTCACCGAGATGGAATTCGTGCCTCGGCGCCGGGTCCTGGAAATGCCCGTGATACATGCTCTGCTTGGCCGGCTCGATGTCGTTGGACCAGACGACGTCGAAGCCGGCGGCTTCCAGGCCCAGTCGCACCAGGCCGATGCCCGCGAAGAACTCCGCGGCCGCCGGTCGGCCCTGGTACGCGGTCGAACTCGGCATGACCCGCACGTTAACGAATCAGGCGGGCAATCCCGGCCAGGCGGCCAGGGCTGAGGTGTGTCGCTAGCGCAGCTGCCAGACCAGCAACTCGGCCGGCTGGTCCGCCGACACCCGCTCACCGCCGCCGCCGGTGATCCGCAGCGCGTCACCGGCCACCAGCGCCTGGCCGCCGCCCACCTCGCCGCCAGCCAGGCCGCCGCCGGTCGCGGCCTGAACCGTTACCGAGCCCGCGGCCAGGAACGCGTGGAGGAAGGGCGCTGCCGGCAGCGTCAGCGTCGCGCCGGCCGGCAGCCGGGCGACCGACAGCGCGGCGTCGCGTTGCCGGATCCGCAGCACGTCCTGATCTCCGGGCTCGGCCAGGCCGGAGGCGAGGACCACCAGCTCGCCGGAGTCCAGCCGATCACCCACCCGCAAGGCCCGGTGGCTCGGCGCCAGCCCGAACTCGTCCGGGCTGAGCCACATCTGCACCAGGTGCACCGGCCGGTCCTCCCGCGCGCTGGACTCGGTGTGCCGGATGCCGCTGCCGGCGCTGATGTGGTGCAGCTGCCCGGCGTGGATCAGCGTGGAGTCCCCTGCCAGATCGTGGTGCCTCAGCGACCCGGCAAGCACCCAGGTGAGAATCTCGACGTCGCGGTGGACGTGCTCGGGATAACCCGGGCCGGGCTGCACCAGGTCCTCGTTGTGGGCCAGCAGCAACCCGAAGTGGGTGTCGTCCGGGTCATAGTGCGAACCGAACGCCAACGAGTGCCGGGAATCCAGCCACTCGGTGCGGGTGCGCGCCCGATCCACGCCGCGTCGTATCTCATACCGGCCCACCCGACTCACACTAGGCTCGGCGCGTGGGCGGCACCCTGAGCGAGGCGACGATCAGCCGGATCGAGCAGTCCTCCGGCGCGCTGGCCACCCGCAGCCTGGCCCGGATGGACGAGCAGCTGGCCTGGTTTCGCAGGTTGCCCGCCGACCAGCGGTCCTGGGTCACGCTGGTGGCGCAGGCCGGCATCGGCTCCTTCGTGGAATGGCTGCGCTCGCCGAATGAGGCGGTCCGGCTGACCGGTGAGGTGTTCAGCACCGCACCCCGTGAGCTGGCCCGCCGGGTGTCGTTGCAGCAGACCGTCGAGCTGGTGCGCCAGACCATCGCCGTGGTCGAGGAGGCCGTCCCGTCCCTGGCCGGTCCGGGCGAGGAGCAGGACGTCGCCGACGCCATGCTGCGGTTCTCCCGCGAGATCGCCTTCGCCGCGGCCCGGGTCTATGCCGGTGCGGCCGAGACCCGGGGCCGGTGGGATGCCCGGCTCGAGGCGCTGGTGATCGACGGCCTGGTACGGGGGGTCGGCTCCACCGAGGAGGGGTCACCGGTCAGCCAGCTGGCCGCGCTGGGCTGGCGGGCCGAGGGCGCGGTGACCACCGTGGTGGGTTCGGCACGGATCGACCTGGACCCCACCGAGGCGCTGGACTCGGTGCACCGGGCAGCTCGCCGGGCCGGCTTCGACGTGCTGGCCGGAGTGCACGGCGGCCGGCTGGTGGTCGTCCTGGGCGGCATCACCGACCCGCTCGACGCGGCCAGGACGGTGCTGCAGGAATTCGGCGACGCGCCCGTGGTGGTGGGTGGTTCGGCGCCGCGGATCGAAGGCGCGGCCGAGGTGACCGCGACGGCGCTGAGCGGGCTGCGCGCGGTGGCCGGTTGGCCCGGAGCGCCGCGCCCGGTGTCGGCTGATGACCTGCTGCCCGAGCGGACCATCGCCGGTGACCTCGGGGCCCGCCACGAGCTCATCGAATCGGTCTACCAGCCGCTGGTCGAGGCCGGAGATGTGCTGCTCGACACCGTGGTCGGTTACCTCGACGGCGGCCGGGCGCTGGAAGCCACTGCCCGGGCGCTGTTCGTGCACACCAACACGGTGCGCTACCGGTTGCGCCGCGCCGCCGAGCTGTGCGGGCACGCGCCGACCGACGCCCGGGGAGCCTTCACCATCCAGCTCGCGCTGGTGTTGGGCCGGCTCAGCGGCTACGGCCCGGCCCGTTCGACTGGCCCCCAGAACGGCCAGTCCAACTCGCATTAGACTGCCCCGCCATTGGCGGAATCCTTGCATTGCAACCGCTTACATGGACGTCGGGAATGTCGTCAGTTGTAGTGAACCTCTAAAATAGCGGCATGAACACTGTGCGAGCCGTGCTCGCCGTAAGTACTGCAGACAGGGCACCGTAAAGGGTGTGATTGCCGTACTCGCTCCCGGGCAGGGAGCTCAGACTCCCGGCATGCTCGCGCCCTGGCTCGAGTTGGACGGAGTGGCAGAGCAGGTCGCGACCTTCTCCGAGCTCTCCGGCCTGGACCTGGCCAGGCTCGGCACCACCGCGGACGCCGACGAGATCAGGGATTCAGCCGTCACCCAACCGCTGATCGTGGCCATGGGTCTGATCACGGCCGGCCAGCTTCCGCTGGGCACTCTCACCCACAACATCGCGTTGGCTGGTCACAGCATCGGCGAGGTCACCGCCGCCGCCATCGCCGGCGCGCTGACGCCGGAACAGGCGATCTCGTTCGCGACTCGCCGCGGAGCCGAGATGGCCGCGGCCTGCGCGGCCACCCCGACCTCGATGGTCGCCGTTCTCGGCGGCGACACCGACGAGGTGCTGGCCGCCATCCTCGCCGCCGGCCTGACGGCGGCCAACCGGAACGGAACGGGTCAGATCGTGGCCGCCGGATCGGTCGAGGCGATCGCCACTCTCACCGAGAACCCTCCGGCGCGGGTCCGGATCCGCCCGTTACAGGTCGCCGGCGCCTTTCACACCCACTACATGAGTTCGGCCGAGCAGAACCTGCGGACCGTCGCGGCGCAGCTGACGCCCGGCGATCCGAACCAGATCCTGCTGTCCAACGCCGACGGCGCCGCGGTCAGCGACGGATCCACCGTGCTGGCCCGGCTGGTCAGCCAGGTCACCCGGCCGGTCCGGTGGGACCTGTGCCTGGACACCCTGCGCAACCTCGGCGTCACCGGCACCGTGGAGCTCGCACCGGCCGGCACCCTGACCGGGATCGCCCGGCGCGAGCTGCCGGACGTCCAACTGGTCGCCGTGAAGACCCCCGAAGACCTCGACAAGGCGCAGCGCCTGCTCGCCGAGCACTCAGCACCCGAGCAGGACCCGCAGGCAGCCACCTCACTCAGCGGCCCATCGGTCGCCCAACTCGCCACGGGGATGTCCTGATGAACGTCACGCTCACCAACTCGCCCCGGTCACAGGGCAGCCGGGTAGCCGGCCTGGGCCACTACCAGCCGCCGACCGTCCTGACCAATGACGACCTGGTCGCGCTCGGCGTCGACACCAACGACGAGTGGGTCCAGAGCCGGGTGGGGATCGCTGAGCGCCGGTTCGCGATGGACGAGACGATGCTGGACATGGGGGTGGCCGCGGCCAGCAAGGCGATGGCGAACTCCGGCATCTCGGCGACCGACGTCGACCTGGTGATCCTGGCCACCTGCACCGGCAAGCAGCAGGTGCCCGGCGGCGCCGCCGAGCTCGCCAGCCGGCTGGGCATCAACTCCCCCGGCGCCTATGACCTCAACGCCGCCTGTGCCGGCTTCGTCTACGCCTTGAGCGCGGCCTCCAACGCGGTGACCGCGGGCCACGCCCGCAACGTGCTGGTGGTCGGCTCGGAGAAGCTGACCGACTACGTCGACCTGCTGGACCGGGGCACCGGGATCATCTTCGCCGACGGGGCCGGCGCCGCGGTGGTGACCGCCAGCGACTCGGTGGGCATCGGGCCGGTGGTCTGGGGCTCGGACGGCGACAGCGCCGGCGCGATCACCACCGACGCCGAATCGGCCACCCTGCGGCAGGAGGGCCAGTCGGTGTTCCGCTGGGCCACGTCGAAGATGGGAGACGTCGGGCTGCAGGCCTGCGCCGCCGCCGGGCTGGAGCCGGCCCAGCTGGCCGGTTTCGTTCCGCACCAGGCCAACCTGCGGATCATCGACCTGATCGCCAAGAAGCTCGATGCCCCGAACGTGGTGGTCGCCCGCGACATCATCCACTCCGGCAACACCTCCTCGGCATCGATCCCGATCGCGCTGTCCAAGATGCTGGAGCGCGGAGAGGTCGCCAGCGGCGCGCCCGTCCTGCTGGTCGGCTTCGGCGCCGGTTTGACCTACGCGGGCCAGGTAATCCTTGCCCCCTGAGTTCCCGGCTGGGTAGGTCCGGCCTCGGGCCCGACAGGTCCGGCCGGCGAAAAGATCCAGGCCTTTCGGCCAGCAAGCCATCGCGGACCAGCGGTGGAGCACCACCGAGAACGACGCCGTTCCCGACCGGGACGCGGCGATCCAGGCGAAGGCATGGCCTTCGATGCAGAGAGGTAGAGCACCTGTGGCAACGAACGAAGAGATCCTGGCTGGCATGGCGGAGATCCTGAACGAGGTCGCCGATGTCGCCGAAGAGGACGTGACCGTCGAGAAGTCCTTCACCGACGACCTCGATGTCGACTCGCTGTCCATGGTCGAGGTCGCGATGGCGGCTGAGGAGAAGTTCGGCGTCAAGATCCCGGATGAGGAACTGCCCAAGCTCAAGACCGTCGGCGACGCCGTCAGCTACATCAGCGCCAACCCGAGCTGACTCGCTCGCCCGAGCGGGCTGATCGCGGCTCGGCCGGGACGCCGGGGCGCGCTCGGCCCGCCGAAGCAGCACACTGAGCACCTGACAGCACCTGGCGCACCTGCCCGGACGAGAACAAAGGACAGCCAACGATGACCGAGACCGTGGTGAACACCAGCGACCCGGTGGTGGTGACCGGCCTTGGCGCGACCACACCGCTCGGCGGCGATGTCGACTCCTTCTGGAGCGCGTTGCTGGCGGGGACGTCCGGCGTGGTGGCTCTGCCCTTCGACTGGGCCTCGACCATCGCGGTCCGGATCGGCGCGCCGATGGCCGTCGACCCGGCCGGGGTGCTGCCCCGGGTGCAGGCCCGCCGGCTGGACCGGTCCGAGCAGGCCGCCCTGGTGGCTTCGGCCCAGGCCTGGGCGGACGCCGGCTTCAAGGGCACCTCGGACGAGAACGGCCTGGACCCGTCCCGGGTCGCGGTCGCCATCGGCACCGGGATCGGCGGCGTGACCAGCCTGATGCACCAGCACGACATCCTGCTGGAGAAGGGGCCGAGCAAGGTCTCGCCGCTGATGATCCCGATGAACATGCCCAACGGGCCGGCGGCCTACGTCGGGCTGCAGATCGGGGCCCGGGCCGGCGTCTACACCCCGGTCAGTGCCTGCGCTTCGGGCGCCGAGGCAATCGCCTACGGCCTGGACCTGCTGCAGCTGGATCGGGCGGACCTGGTCGTGGTCGGCGGCACCGAGGCCTGCATCCACCCGCTGACCATGTCGGGCTTCGCCCAGATGCGGGCGATGTCCACCCGCAACGACGAGCCCGAGCGGGCTTCGCGGCCCTACGACAAGAACCGGGACGGCTTCGTGCTCGGCGAAGGCGCCGGCGTCCTGGTGCTCGAACGCCTTTCCTCCGCCCGGGCCCGCGGCCGGCAGCCGTACGCGGTGCTCGGCGGGGCCGGCATCACCGCCGACTCCTATGACATCGTCCAGCCCGATCCGGACGGCGGCGGCCAGGTCCGTGCGGCCAAGACCGCGATCCGGCGCTCAGGGGTGGCGCTGTCCGATGTCGTGCACGTCAACGCCCACGCCACCTCCACGCCGGCCGGCGACATGGCCGAGGCGCGCTGGATCGCCACCCTGCTGGGTGAGCAGACGGTGGTCACCGGCACCAAGTCGATGACCGGCCACCTGCTCGGCGCGTCCGGCGCGATCGAGGCCATCGCCACCGTGCTGAGCGTGGTCAACGATGTGGTGCCGCCGACCATCAACCTCGATGACCCGGAGGACGGCTTGAACGTCGACGTTCCCACCAAGGCCCGGGAAATGACCGTGACAGCCGCGCTGAACGACTCGTTCGGCTTCGGCGGCCACAACGCCTCGCTGCTGTTCCACAAGCTCTGAGCGGGCGGCTGCCAGGCCGCGGCTGCTAAGCCACGGCTAGTAGGCCACGGCTAGTAGGCCACGGCTGCTAGACCACCTTGTGCATCAGGATCACCGGTGACCCGTCGCCGGCTGCCCGGTAGGGCTCCAGTTCGGCGTCCCAGGACGAGCCCAGCATCTCGTGCAGGCCGTGGGCGAACTCGTCGGCGGAGGTGGCCCGGCTGAGCAGCCCGCGCAGCCGCTCCTCGCTCACCACGACATCGCCGTTGGCCGAGACCGCGCTGCGGTGAAAGCCACGTCCCGGCACGTAGGCCAGCCGTTCCCCATCGGTGGAGCCGGTGCCCTCTTCGGTGACCTCGAAGCGCAACATCGGCCAGGCGCGCAGTGCGGCCGACAGCCGGGCTGCCATCCCGACCGGGCCCACCCAGGTGGCCTCGGCGCGCAGCTGGCCGGCCGCGGCGGGCTGGGCGGTCCACTGCAGCTTGCAGGGTCGGCCGAGTACGCCAGCCAGTGCCCATTCGACATGGGGACCGATGGCGGGCGGGCAGCAGTGAATGAACACCACACCCCGCGTGGATGACGCCACATGAGCAGCAGACATCGCGCACCTCCGCACCTTCGACTCGACGGCAACGTCTTCCCCAAGCGCAGCCATCTGAAGTTAAGCGGTGGTACGTACGTGGCTATTGTGACCCATGATGCCGCCCGGCGCCAGCCCGTTCGGCATTTATGTTAAATCCGTGCTCAGCCGCCACTCTTACGCCGGAACTGGCGCTTGCCGCCGGCCCGGGAGTGCACGTCATGAATCTTGGACGCGTTCGGGCCCCCGGTGCCCACTCCGTCGGCGTGCTGGCTCTTCTTGCGCTCCAGCGCGTCGCGAAAGCGCGCCTTGACGTCGGCCGGCGGGGTCTCGGTATCGGCTGAGGCCTCGGAGCGGTCCGGTTCGGACGCGACGTTCGGCTCGGCCGAGGCGTTGGGGTCGGACGGAGCTGGATCTGCGGCGGCCATTGCGCCAGCCTGTCACGACGCTCACGCGACTTCAAACGCTAATGGCCAGGCCGAGGGCGACGCGGCCCGCCCCGGTTGCCTGACGTGACCGGCCGGACACCCCGCACGGGTCCTGGCCAGGGCAAAATGGAACGCATGAGCGATGTCTACATTCTCGACGCGGTCCGCACCCCGATGGGTCGTTACAACGGCGCGCTGGCCGGGATCCGACCGGACGACCTGGCGGCGCACGTGATCCGGTCAGTGGTCCAGCGAGCGCCCGAGCTCGACCCGGCCCGGCTCGACGACGTGTTCTTCGGCAACGCCAACGGCGCCGGTGAGGACAACCGGGACGTCGCGCGGATGGCGACGCTGCTGGCCGGGCTGCCTACCTCGGTGCCGGGCGTCACCCTGAACCGGCTGTGCGGCTCGGGCATGGAAGCGCTGATCGCGGCCAACCGCGCGGTGGCGGTAGGCGATGCCTCGCTGGCCATCGCCGGGGGCGTGGAGTCGATGACCCGGGCGCCGTGGGTGCTGCCCAAGCCGGCCAAGGGCTTTCCGGCGGGCTCGGAGACGCTGCACTCGACCACGCTGGGCTGGCGGATGGTCAACCCCGCGATGCCCGGCGACTGGACTGTCTCACTCGGCGAGTGCACCGAGCTGCTGGCCGAGAAGTACGGCATCACCCGGCAGGCGCAGGACGAGTACGCCCTTGCCAGCCACCAGAAGGCTGCCGCCGGCTGGGATTCCGGCGCCTATTCCGCCGAGGTGGTCGGCTACCCCGGGGTGCAGCTCAGTCGCGACGAGAGCATCCGCGCCGACAGCTCGCTGGCCGCGCTGGCCAAGCTGACGCCGGCGTTCCGACCGGACGGCACGGTGACCGCCGGAAACGCCAGCCCGCTCAACGACGGCGCCGCCGCCCTGTTGATCGGCGACGAAGCCGGCGCGCAGGCCGCCGGGCGGGTTCCGCTGGCCCGGATAGTGTCGCGAGCGGTGGCCGCCGTCGAGCCGCAGTTCTTCGGGATCGGCCCGGTCGAGGCAGCCCGGACGGCCCTGGGCCGCGCGGGTATCGGCTGGGACCAGCTGGCGATGGTGGAGCTGAACGAGGCCTTCGCCGCCCAGTCCCTGGCCTGCCTGGCCGACTGGCCCGAACTCGACCCGGCGATCGTGAACATCCACGGCGGCGCGATCGCGCTCGGCCACCCGCTGGGCTGTTCCGGCGCCAGGATCGTCACGCACCTGGCGCACCAGTTGAAGGCTCGCGGCGGCGGTTATGGCCTGGCCGCGATCTGTATCGGCGTCGGTCAGGGTTTGGCGGTCGTCCTGCACGCATGACCCAATTCCTCTGCAAGCCGGATGACCGCTGGTTAGACGGTGCATCATGTGTGAAACTGCCATGATGGTTTCGATGCGGCCGAGGGTGAGCAACCTGCGCCGGTCATGGCTCGAGCGGCTGCTCGATGTGGTGCGCGAACTCGGGACCATCAGCGACATCGACCAGACCCTGAACCGGATCGCCGAAGCCACCGTGGAATACCTGGAATTCGGCGCCGCCGCGATCAATGTGGTGGACGCTGACGGCCAGATGGTGGTGCGGGCGGTGGCCGGCCCACCCGACATCGGACAGCTGCTCGGCCGCGGCAGCCCGGTGCAGTACTGGCAGGACCTGCTGGACGCAGCCGAGCCGTGGGGTTCGCTCCGGTTCTTCGGTCACGACCAGGACCGCCAGGTGATCGACCGGATCGCCACCTGGATAGGTGAGGTCCCGACTGCGGCCCGCCCGGGCGACTGGCATCCCGAAGACATGCTGTTCGCGCCGTTGTTCAGCCCGAACGGCGCGCTGCTGGGCGTCCTCAGCGTCGACCAACCGGCCAGCGGCGAGCGGCCCGACTTCGAACAGCGGACCGTGCTGGAGCTGTTTGCCAACCAGGCCGCGGTGGCGATCACCGAATCCCGTGCGCGCGACCGCGCCGAGGCCCGCCGCTGGGAGGCCGAGCACCGCTGGCAGGTCACCTTCGAGCGGAGCCCGATCGGTGCGGCCATCGTCGGCCGGGACGGCGAGCTGCTCCAGGTCAACGAGTCGCTGGTCGAGATGCTCGGCTACCCCCGCGAAGAGCTGCTGCGGCGCCGGCTCTCCCAGCTGACCCACCCGGACGACATCGACGAGGGCACCGCACTGTTCAACGAGTTGCTGAACGGCACCCGGGACAGCTACGAGAACCAGAAGCGATTGGTGCACGCCGACGGGCACGTGGTGTTCGGCCTGCTTCACGTGGGGGTGATTCGCAACTCGACCGGTGACCTGCAGAGCATCGTCGCCCAGATCAACGACGTGACCCAGCGCCGGCAGGCCGAGGACCGGCTGGCCCACCGGGCGACGCACGACCCGCTGACCGAGCTGCCGAACCGGACGCTGCTGGAGGAGTTGCTGTCCGGCTACCTTCGCTCCGGCCGGCCGGTCGGGGTGCTGTACTGCGACCTGGACCGCTTCAAGATCGTCAATGACAGTCTCGGGCACGAGGCCGGAGATGAGTTGCTGCTGGTGCTCTCACACCGGCTGCGCGACGCCCTTCCGGTCTGCGCCACCCTGGGCCGGGTCGGCGGCGACGAGTTCGTGGCCCTGGCGCCGGACATAGCCGACCCGAAACGGCTGCAAGCCATCGCCCAGCGGCTGGCCCTGGCCCTGGAACAGCCGCTGGTGGTCCGCGGGCACCTGCACACGGCCAGCCTCAGCATCGGGATCACCGTCGGCGGCAACGGTCACGACCACCCCGACGAGGTGCTGCGCGAGGCCGACCTGGCCCTGTTGCGGGCCAAGCGCCGGGGCCGGGCGCGGATCGAGATGTATGACCCGACCCAGGACAAGCCCGTCACCCTGCACGAGCTCGAACTCGAGCACTCGCTGCGCAGCGCGCTCACCGAGAACCGCGGCCTGGTGCCCTACTTCCAGCCGATCGTCAGCCTGCTCGACAACACCGCGGTGGGCCACGAGGCGCTGGTGCGATGGGAGCACGCCGAGCAGGGCATGCTCGACCCGGACGACTTCCTGCCGATGGCCGAGCAGACCGGCCTGATCGTCCCGCTCGGCTGGTGGATGCTGGCCACCTGCTGCCGGGCTGCCGGCGATGCCAGGCTGACCGGCGGCAGCGCTCAGTGGGTCGCGGTGAACGCCTCCGGCAGCCAGCTGGGCAGGGGGCAACTGGTGCCCGAGATCCGGCGCGGGCTCGAAGCCAGCGGCCTGTCCCCGGGCCGGCTGCACCTCGAGATCACCGAGAGCGCCCTGGTCGAGGCCTCGCCGGCTGCCATCAAGGAGGTCTGCGAGGTGGCCGATCTCGGGGTCCGGATCGCCCTGGACGACTTCGGCACCGGCTACTCCTCGCTCTCGTTGCTGCGCGACCTGCCGGTGTCGACGGTCAAGATCGACCGCAGCTTCGTCGCCCCGATCGCCGCCGACCACAGCGCGCGGGCCATCGTGCGCAGTGTCATCGGGCTGTGCCAGGAACTCGGGATCACCACCGTCGCCGAAGGCATCGAGACCCAGGAGCAGCTGACCTCGGTCCGGGCGCTGGGATGCAACCACGGCCAGGGCTACCTGCTGGGCAGGCCGCTGCCGCTGAACTAGCCGCCCAGCTCCGCCGGCCTGGTGACCGTCAACGCCCCCTTGACAGGTGACTGAATAGTCACCTAATCTCGGCGGAGTGGACGCGGTCTTCAGAGCCCTCGCCGATCCGACCCGGCGCAGCCTGCTGGATGAGCTGTTTCGTGAGGATGGCCAGAGCCTGAACGCGCTGGTGGCACGCTTCGAGCTGACCCGCTTCGGTGTGATGAAGCACCTCAAGCTGCTCGAAGAGGCCGGCCTCGTCGTCACCAAGCGCCGTGGTCGGGAGAAGCTGCACTACCTCAACCCCGTCCCGATCCGGCTCGTCCACGACCGGTGGGTGAGCAAGTACGCCGAGCCGTGGACGGCAGCCCTCAGCGAGCTGAAGCAGCGATTGGAGACTCCGATGGAAAAGGTGTTCGAGATCTACATCCGCACGACCCCCGAGCGCCTCTGGCAGGCGATCACCGACAGCGAGATCAGGAGCAAGTACAACTTCGGAGTGCAGATCGCCTGCGACTGGACGGTCGGGTCCCGCTTCGAGCAGACCAGCCCGAAGGCTGACGGCCCACTCGGCGAGGGCGAGATCCTCGAGATCGACCCCCCGCGCCGGCTGGTGCAGAGCATGCGCGCGCTATGGAGCGACGACGTCAAGAGCGAAGGCACTTCCCGGGTCACCTGGGAGATCGAGCCGGTCGGAGACTCCTGCCGGCTGGTGGTCACTCACGATCAGCTGCGCGAGGGCGCCAACGACGAGCTCTACGGCGGCTGGCCGATGATCCTGTCCGGCCTCAAAACCTGGTTGGAGACCGGCGAGGTGCTAACCACGCCCGGCTCGCTGATGTACGCCTGAGCCACCTGCGCAGCTCAGGGCTCTCAGGCGCGCCCAGCGATGGTCAGGACCCGGCCTGCTGGTCGTGCACCCAGGCGCCCAGCAGCCCCCGGTAGTGCTCGATGAAGTGGTCGTGCTCGTGCGGGGGGAACGTCGAGCGGACGGTGTTCACCAGCAGCTGGTCGAAATCGGCTCCGGCCACCCACTCGAGCACGACCTCGTCCAGGTTCGCCAGCCTGCTGGCGCAGAACTCCTGGTAGCGATCGACGTCGAAGTAGTCATCAGCCAGCTGCCGGTAGCAGGCCAGCTTGTCCTCATAGGACAGCTCCTGCCGGTCGGCGATGTCGAAGTACCGGCGGGTGTCGAGGTCATAGCGGGGCTTGCGCCCGGTCACGGTGCAGAACACCGACCACTTCACCAGCGCCTTCATCGCCCACGGGAAGTAGTAGTGCAGGCTGGTCAGGGCCACGTCCGGGCAGGCGTTGGCGTAGTCGATCGGGTAGACCTCGCCGTCCTTGATCAGCGTCTCGCAGGAGTTGAACTCCCACCGGAAGAAGGCGTTGACCAGCCGGCCGATCGTCAGCACCTCATCGCCGGTGTCGGCGCCCAGAAAGTTGTGGCTGACCGAGTACCGGGCGTGCATCGGCTGGTCGGGGTCGAAGTTCATCACCATCGTCTCGGCGCCGATGGACAGGCTGCGGGCGAACACGTCGTAGCCGGCGACCGCCTTCTGCAGGTGCATCAACCGCTGGCCGGACTCGTCATAGGCCCGGTGCAGCTCCTCGCGGTTGCGGATCTGGCTCACCCCGACCCACGCGCCGCCGTCGTAGGGCTTCATGAACATCGGGTAGCCGATGTGCTCGGCGATCACGTCGAGGTCGAACGGCTGGTTGTAGCGCGCGGCGGTGTAGGCGTACTTGGCGTGCTCGGGCGGGTTCTTGTAAGGCACCAGGACGGTCTCGGGCACCTTCAGCCCGAGCCGCATCATCGCGCAGTACGCCGCGTGCTTCTCCATGCTCTGAAAGGTGAACGGGCTGTTGAGCAGGTAGACGTCGTCCATCAGCGCGGCCTTCTTCAACCACTCCCGCGGAACGTAGTACCAGTACGCCAGCCGGTCGATCACCAGGTCATAGCGCGGCTTGTACCGCAGGTCGAACGGTTCGATGGTGACCCGCTCGACGTCGATGTGGTGCAGTTGCTCGGCGTTCGCGCCGGTTCCCACCGGGCCCATCCGGCGCACGATCGACTCGAACGCGGTCGGCCAGTCCTCCTCGGTGCCGAGCAGCAGGCCCAGCAGGTGCGTCGTCTCGGTCATGGGCAGATCATGCTCCTTCAGCAGAATCGCGGCAGGTGGTGGGCCAGCTGAGCACGCCAGGAGTCCCAGTCGTGCGGTACGTCGAATCCCCACAGGTCCAGTTCGTGCGGGATCCCCTTCGAGGCGAGCAGGGCCGCGAAAGCCCGGGCGCTGGGCAGCGACTGGGTGGGGTGCACCTCCCAGGCGCCCTGGCCGACCACCAGCAGCAGGTTGACCCGGCTGCGCAGCCAGTCCAGGTGATCGCCCTCGAGGTTGGCGACATAGGACATCGGGTTGTTGAAGTAGGTCTGCTCACCCGGTTCGCCCCATGACCGCCAGGTGGTCGGGTCGTAGTTTCCGGACAGGCAGATGGCCAGCGGAAACAGGTCGGCCCGCTTGAGCGCGAAGTTGGCCGCGTGGTAGGCGCCCAGACTGGCTCCCAGCGTGATGAACTCCGAGGCGCCCCCGCTGTCCTGCGACATCCACGGCACCACCTGCTCCAGCACCCAGGCCTCGTAGCCGCCGTGCCGCCAGGCACGCTCCTCGGTCGGCAGGCTGTTGTCGGACCAGCTGTAGGCATCGGCGCTGTCGACGCAGTAGAACTTCACCCGGCCGGCCTCGACCAGATCCGCCACCGCGCCCAGCATCCCGTTGTTCTCGAAGTCGTAAGGGCTGCCCTGCTCCGAGGCGAAGACCAGCACCGGACGCCCGTAGTGACCGTGCGCCACGACCCTGCCGCTGAAGTGGCTTCCGGCCAGCTCGACCTGCTGCTGCTTCACCTAGCTCACCACCGTCTTGATCAACTCGGCCAGGTGCGGGTCGAAGGCGTCACGCCAGCCCGTGTAGCTGTGCACGTCGCGTACCTCCTGGAATTCCACCGGATAGCCGAGCCGGCGCAGCGCCGAGGCCATCGCCTGATTGTTGGCCAGGTTCTCCTCGATGGTCCCGCAGGTCATGCTCACCGGCAGCGGGTGCGGATCCGCGACCGCCTGGACCACTTCCCGGACGAACCTGGTGACCGGGCCGAACCGCGCGAACCGCCGTTCCTGGGCATCGGTCTGGACGCTGAAGAAGCTGCCGGACTGCAGGAAGAGGCCGTCGAAGGAGCCCGGGAACAGCCGGTGGGCGTGCAGCATCGCCAGCGCGCCCAGGCTGGCGCCGGCGCCGATCCGCACGGTGCTGGGCGCCGGCTCGGCCAGCGCGGGCAGCACCTCGCCGGCCAGCGCCCGGGCATAGGCCGGGTTGACCGCGTACCAGCGATTGCGGTCCCCCGGCGCCAGCAGCGCCACCCGCAGCAGCGGCAGCCGGCCGGCCTCGATCAGCGCGCCGGTGAAGTGGGTCAGCGATGCCAACGAGTCGTACTCCGGCCCGTCATGGGCCACCAGCAGCGGCGCGGGCTGCTCGGCGGGCAGCGCGTGGGGTGACCACAGCCGGCCGCGGACCGTGCTGCCGATCTCGCGGCTGCTGATCGCCAGCTCGGTGACATCGGCCGGCGTGCCCGGCAGGTCGAGCCAGCCCGGCCGGTGGTAGTCGGGGAACTCGATCACCGACTTGTCCCCGAAGGCCCCGGGCACCCGCAGCGGGTTCGCCGGGTCGGGGATCGTCTCGCGGCCCTCGTTGTGGTGGCGCAACTCGAGCAGGTACTCCATCCGATCCACCGCCGGGCGTTGCACCCGCAAGGTCCACCAGCCCCGCCGGTAGCGGAAGTCGAGCTGCTCCCCCGGGATCCGGATGTCCTGGGACAGCCGGACGCCCCGAAGCCGGGCATGCGGATCGTGCAGCCGCAAGGTCACGCCGACGGCGTCGACGACCGGGCCGGCCGGGGTCGCGGTAGTAGTCATCACGTGTGACCCTAGCGCCGGCGCCGGCGAGTTGCGCACTCGCGGGATGACCGTCGCCTCGACCTGAACCGGCGCACTCTGCCAAGCTGGTAGCGCAGAGCCGGGGTCACACGAGCAAGGAGGCGCCTCGACATGGGTGACGACGTCGACAGCATTGAGTTCACCCGGAAGGACCGGCAGAGCTACCGGGAGAAGGTCCGGCGCTGCCTTGATGTCTTCGCCCGGATGCTGACCGAGTCGAAGTTCGACTTCGAGCGGCCGATGACCGGTCTGGAGATCGAGTTCAACCTGATCGACGCCGACCACGACCCGGCGATGCGCAACGCGGCCGTGCTGCAGGCCATCGCCAACCCCGACTTCCAGACCGAGCTCGGCCAGTTCAACATCGAGATCAACGTCCCGCCGCGGGGTCTGGCCGGGCAGTCGATGCAGGAGCTGGAGGCGGCGCTGCGGGCCAGCCTGAACGACGCCGAGGAGCGCTCGCGCAGCCAGGGAGCGCACATCGTGATGATCGGCATCCTGCCGACCCTGACCGCCGACGCCCTGACGTCTGAGTCGCTCAGCGCCAATGCCCGCTACGCGCTGCTGAACCAGCAGATCTTCGCCGCCCGCGGCGAGGACCTGCACATCGCCATCGACGGCCCCGAGCGGTTGTCCACCTACGCCGACACCATCGCGCCCGAGGCCGCCTGCACCAGCGTGCAGTTCCACCTGCAGGTCAGCCCGCAGGCCTACGCCAACAACTGGAACGCTGCCCAGAGCATCGCCGGCGTCCAGCTGGCGCTGGGTGCCAACTCACCGTTCCTGTTCGGCAAGGAGCTCTGGCGCGAGACCCGGATCGCGCTGTTCGAACAGGCCACCGACACCCGGCCGGCGGAGTTGAAGTCCCAGGGTGTGCGGCCCCGGGTCTGGTTCGGCGAGCGCTGGATCAACTCGATCTTCGACCAGTTCGAAGAGAACGTCACCTACTTCCCGGCGCTGCTGCCGGTCTGTGAGGAGGAGGAGCCCGCCGAGGTGCTGGCGCGCGGCGACACGCCGCGGCTGCAGGAGCTGAGAATGCACAACGGCACCGTCTACCGCTGGAACCGGCCGATCTATGACGTCTTTCGCGGCAAGCCGCACCTGCGGGTCGAGAACCGGGTGTTGCCGGCCGGGCCGACCGTCGTCGACGTCCTGGCCAACGGAGCCTTCTACTACGGCCTGCTCCGGGTGCTCGCCGAGGAGGACCGCCCGATCTGGACCAGGCTCTCTTTCGCCGCCGCCCAGGACAACTTCTACGCCGGCGCCCGGCACGGCATCGATGCCCAGATCTACTGGCCCGGCCTGGGCGAGGCGCCGGCCACCGAGCTGGTGCTGCGCCGGCTGCTGCCGATGGCCTATGAGGGCCTGGATCGCTGGGGGGTGGACCCGGCCGTGCGGGACCGGCTGCTGGGCATCATCGAGCAGCGCTGCACCAGCCATCTCAACGGAGCCGAGTGGCAGGCCAAGACCTTTCACCAGATCGATGACGACAAGCGGCCGCTGGATCGCCGGGACTCGTTGCGCGAGATGCTCGGACGCTACGTCGAGCACATGCACAGCAACGAGCCGGTGCACACCTGGTCTGACTGACGACGCCGGGCTGCCCGAGCACCGCAAACCGGTGCGACTGGAACACCCTGGTGCCGCTATGCAAAACCCGACGGCCTGAGTAGCTTCGGAAGAAGGCTCGAACGGCAGCCTAGTTCGGGTGCGCTGATGCGGCGATCCGCGCCAAGGCCGGTGCTTCTTCCGGTTCCTCAGAGCTGACCTCTCACCCTCTCACTCGGACCGATCCGGGCTGTGCCGCACGCCAGCCAGGTCGCGTCGCCTATGAGAGGTCGGCACTGTGCTGCGACTTGATGTGAACCTGTTCGACTACACGATCCTGGCGATCTACTTCGCCCTGGTCGTGGGGATCGGGGTGATGGCCAGGCGGGCGATCGCCACCAGCGAGGACTTCCTGCTTTCGGGCCGGTCGCTGCCTGCCTGGGTCACCGGGCTGGCCTTCATCTCGGCAAACCTGGGCGCCATCGAGATCCTCGGCATGGCCGCCAACGGGGCCCAGTACGGCATGGCGACCCTGCACTTCTACTGGATCGGCGCCGTCCCGGCGATGGTGTTCCTGGGCATCGTGATGATGCCGTTCTACTACGGCTCCCGGGTGCGCACGGTTCCGGAGTTCCTGTTGCGGCGGTTCAACCCGGCCACCCACCTGTTCAACGCGCTGAGCTTCGCGGCGGCCGCGGTGCTGACCGCCGGCGTGAACCTCTACGCCCTGGCGCTGGTCGTCAACGCGCTGATCGGCTGGCCGATCTGGGTGTCCATCATGGTGTCGGCGTTCTTCGTGCTGGCCTACATCACCCTGGGCGGGCTGTCCGGGGCGATCTACAACGAGGTGCTGCAGTTCTTCGTCATCATCGCCGGCCTGATCCCGCTGGTGGTGATCGGCCTGCACAACGTGGGCGGTTACGGCGGTCTGAAGGACAGGGTGAGCCAGACCGAGCTGGGGCCGGAGGCCTTCTCGACCTGGGGTGGAACGAACGTCGGGAACTGGACCAACCCGCTCGGTGACTGGATCGGCATCGTGATGGGTCTGGGCTTCGTGCTCTCGTTCGGATACTGGACGACGAACTTCGCCGAGGTCCAGCGCGCGCTGTCGGCCAAGGACCTGTCCGCCGCGCGACGCACCCCGCTGATCGGCTCGTTCCCGAAGATCTTCATCCCCGCGCTGACCATCCTGCCCGGCCTGATCGCCCTGGTGCTGATCCCCAACCTCGGCCAGGAAGGCAGTGATTACACCTACAACGACGCCATACCACTGTTGATGAACCGGTTCCTGCCCAACGGGGCTCTCGGCATCGCACTGGCCGGACTGCTCGCCGCGTTCATGGCAGGCATGGCCGCCAACGTCAGCTCGTTCAACACCGTGTTCACCTATGACATCTGGCAGACCTACGTGGTCAAGGGCCGCCGCGACACCTACTACCTGCAGGTGGGGCGGATCGTCACCATCCTCGGCATCCTGGTCGGCATCGGCACCGCCTTCATCGCCTCGGGCTACAGCAACATCATGAACTACATCCAGTTGCTGTTCTCCTACTTCAACGCACCCCTGTTCGCGACCTTCATCATCGCGATGTTCTGGAAACGGACCACGCCCTGGGCCGGCTTCTGGGGGCTGGTGGCCGGCACCGCCGGCGCCGGCGTGATGCACTTCGCCGGTTACAACATCGCCTACTTCTACCCCGGCGGCGTGTACGACCCGACCCACTCGACCATCAACGCGCAGATGCTCAACTTCTACGGAGCGATCACCGCGTTCGTGGCCGACGCCGTGGTCACGGTCGCGGTCACCCTGGTCACCCGGCCCAAACCGGTCGCCGAGCTGGCCGGTCTGGTGTGGGGCGTGCACGACCCGAACGCACCCGACCCGGACGCGGTGCCCAAACCGGTGTGGTGGGCCTCGCCGAAGCTGCTGGCCACCGCCTCACTCGGCATCGTCCTCGTCCTGTCCATCATCTTCCTCTAGAGGGGTCACCATGTCTGAACCGGTTTCCGGCGCCAGCGCGGCGTCGAGTTCGGCTGGCACCTCAGCTGATCCGGCCGTGCCTCGCTCCGCGATGTACAAGCTGTTCGACATCCGGCTGCTGATCGGTGGCCTGTTCGTCGTCTACGGGGTGATGCTGACCGTGGCCGGCTTCTTCACCTCCGAAGCCGACCGGCAGAAGGCCAGCAACATCAACATCAATCTCTGGCTGGGTCTGGGGATGTTGACGCTGGGGCTGCTGTTCCTGTTGTGGCGAGTGCTGCGCCCGCTGCGGATCGAGCCCCACCCCGTGAACCAGCCGCACCCGGTGGACCGGCCGCGCCCGATGGACCTGCCATGACCAGCCCGTCCGGGGTGATCGTGGTCGGTGTCGACGGCTCGGACAGCAGCCGGGACGCCGCGCGCTGGGCGCTGGCCCAGGCCGCGCTCACCGGCGCCGGGCTACGGGCGGTGTCGAGCTGGCGCTGGCCCAACTACCTGACCATGATCCCGCCCGGAGTGGACCTGGCCGAGGAGACCGGCCAGGTCCTCGACGAGGTGATCAACGGCGTGCTGGCCGAGAATTCGCAGGCCGCTGCAAGCGTGCCGGTGACCAGGCACGTCGTCGAAGGCCCGGCCGGCCCGGCACTGCTGACCCAGTCCGACGGCGCCACCCTGCTGGTGGTCGGCGCCCGGGGCCGGGCGGCGTTTCCCGGCATGCTGCTCGGCTCGGTCGCCGAGTACTGCGTCCGGCAGGGCTCCTGCCCCGTGGTGGTGGTCCGCGGCTGACCGCGCCCTCAGCGGGTCGGCCGCTCGTCCCGCACCACCACAGCCGAGCCGGCGCGCAACGCCGCCTCATTGAGGCCGTAATGGTGCGCGCACCACAGCAGGGTGCCGCCGCTCTGCATGACGGTGACCACGACGGCCCGCGCCGAGCACCGGTCACAGCGATCGAAGGCGGTCAGCGTGAAGCTGCTTCGTTGTGCGGCGTGGGTTTTCATGTCCTGGCTCCTGACTGGTCTAACTGAGATTCGGATCGACGCGCCGTGACGGATTGGGTCGGCTCAAGATGGCATCGGCGCCTCGCTCACCGCAGGGTCCGGCGCCAGCCGGACGACCATCTTGCCGGTGTTGGCGCCCCGCAACATGCCGATGAAGGCCGGCACCGCCTGGTCCAGGCCTTCCACGACGGTTTCGGTGACGACCAGCTGCCCCGAGGTCAGCCAACCGGTGACCACCTCCCGGAACTCCGGCTGCAGGTGGGCATGGTCGGTGACCAGGAACCCGCGCAGGGTCAACCGCTTGCCGATCGCCAGCGCGAGGTTGGCCGGGCCGATCGGCCGCTCGGTGCTGTTGTAGAGCGAGATGGCGCCGCACAGCGCGACCCTGCCGTGCACCGACAGCAGGGAGAGCGCGGCCTCGAGATGCTCGCCCGCGACGTTGTCGAAATACACGTCGATTCCGTCGGGCGCGACCTGCCGCAGCAGGTCGCGGACCGGTCCGTCGTGGTAGTCGAACGCCGCGTCGAAGCCGAGCTCCTCGGTGACGAACCGCACCTTCGCGGCTGAGCCGGCGCTGCCCACCACCCGGGAGGCGCCACGCAGCCGGGCGAACTGGCCTACCAGGCTGCCCACCGCGCCGGCCGCGGCGGAGACGAATACCGACTCCCCCGCGCTGAACCCGGCTATCTCGAACAGCCCGGCGTAGGCCGTCAGGCCGGGCATCCCCAGCACGCCGAGGTAACTCGAGGACGACAGCCCGGCCACCAGTTCGACCCGCTCAGCGTGCCGAGCGGGCACCAGCGCGTACTCGCGCCACCCGAGCCCGTGCACGACCAGGCAGCCGACGGGCAGCTCGGGAACCTCAGAGGCGACGACCTCGCCGACCGCGCCGCCGTAGGCCGCTTCATTCAGTTGCCAGGGTGGCGCGTAGGACGGCAGGTCGTCCATCCGGCCGCGCATGTAGGGATCCACCGACATCACCAGGTTGCGCACCAGCACCTGGCCGGGGCCAGGATCGGCGACCTCGGTGGTCACCAGCTGAAAATCGGATTCGACCGGCTCGCCACGCGGTCGAGCGGCCAGCTGGATCTCGCTGGAGCGGGTAGCCACTGTCATAGCCTCCTGGTTTGCGCGAAAGCACCAGCATGCCGCACGACGGGTGGTCGGCGCGGCGAGGTCTGCAGCGGCGAGGCGGTGGGAAACCCGGTCAGCCGAGTGTAGAAAGTATCGCGGGCGTCACTTATCGCGGGATTGCTTGAAAGATTTGCGCTGAAGAAGAATCCGCAAACCCCGCGCCGCGAGAGGAGAGCAATAACTCGGTCAGCGCCTGGACCCTTCCGTGGCACGCTGAGGACCACTTTCCTCACCCCACTTGGAGGACTCTGCTGTGTTTTCACCTGCCAATATCCGTCGGGCGCCGGGCCGGGTCGCCGCCGGTACGCTGATCCTGCATTCCGGCCGGGTCAAGTTCCAGGCCGACGCCATGTTCGCCCAGGCCATCCATGGCGTGTTCAGCGCGAACTATCCGGCATTCAAACGCGTCCCGCCGCCGGTCCTGCTCAGGACCCTGGCGATTCTGGAGATCACCGTCGGAAGCCTGCTGCTGCTGCCACTGGTCGGCGCGAGGCTGGCCGGGATGCTGCTGACCGGTTACTCGCTCACCCTGCTGGGCATGTACCTGCGCACCCCGGGCATGCACGACAAGACTCTGATGCCCACGCTGGCCGGCACGGCGTTCGCCAAGGACGCCTGGCTGACCGCGATCGGCTCCTCGCTGGTGCTGGACTCGATCACCTCGAAGAAGGACTGATTCCCTTCTCCGACAGGGGTTACCCAGTGTCTGCTGACTGATCTTATGTCAGACAGATGCTGGGAACGGGCGGCCGGCGGAAAGTGCGCGTGCGCCGGTCTCGGTTACTTCACCGCGATCAGATCGACCACGAACACGATCGGCGCGTTCGGAGGAATGCTGCCGTCCTGACTTCCGGTCGGGCCGTATCCCAACACGGCGGGCAAGATCATGATCCGGCGGCCGCCCACCTTCATCGGCTCGGTTCCGGGCGCGCCGCCGATGCCCTGCGTGAAGCCCGGCACCACTTCCCGCAGGGAGAAGCTGGTGGCGCCACCGTGATCCCAGGAGGCGTCGAACTGCTTTCCGTCGGCATAGCGAATGCCGACGTACTGCACGGTGACGGTGGAGGTCGGCGTCGCTGCGAGTCCGGTGCCGGTCACCACATCCTTGACCTGCAGGGCCGTCGGCGTGGTCGTCGACCTGGCGGCCACCTTGGGCTTGGCAGTCAGGTCACCGGCGTCGTCGAGGGTGACCCCGCTGAAGCTGACCTCCGCCAGCGCGGTCGCCGAGGCCGAGGCTGTCACCGTCGACGGCACATCGGCCGGTGGGTCATCACCGCCGCAGCCGGCCAGCAGCATCGTCGCAGCCAGCGCCAGCGCGGTCGTCGTCCACTTGCCGGTCACCACAACACTCCCGTCCCTCGCCGCTCAACCATTCCCCCAGGGTAGTCGAGCGGTTGTGGCCGGGCCCTCCGGCGCGGTTAGCCGGCAGCCAGCACGCTGGCGTCGATCTGCGGTCGGTACCCGCCGCGCAGCGCGGCCACCGTCGAGGGTGGGGTGATCACCTCGGCAGTGCCGGTGCGCGGCCGGGGCAGCGGATCGCGGTAGCCCTGCGGGCTCCAGGGCCGGACGCTGTCGGCCAGCACCAGGCCCGGCTGGCCGTCCAGGGCGATGAAACTCCCGGCCGGCAGCGTCGACCACCGCATCGGATGCAGCCGGCGGCGGTGGCTGCCGCGCACGATCCGCTCCTGGTGCAGTTGCCGGTCCAGCTCCTTGGCCAGCGGCAGCCCGGGCTGTCCGGCGGCAGCCGCCTCACCAGGCCGGTTCGTCAACGCCGTCCGGAACGCGTTGTAGTCGGCTCGCCGGCACAACGCGCAGGGCCGGTGACCGGCCGCCAGCGCCACCGCCTCGTCATAGAAGTACAGCACCGTGAAATGACCCGGCTGCCATTGCGCCAGCCGCCAGTCCCGGTACTGCAAGCGGCAGATGATCCACAGGTCGCTGCGGTGGAATCGGACCACGTCGGTGCCCTCGTGCAGGATGCCGCGGTTGCCGAGCCACGCGCCGCGCTGCTCGATGGCCACGATGTTCCCCCACGGGGTGACCCGGTTGCGCATCGGCGTTCGGTCGCCGGCCGGCTGCGAACCGGTCTGAGGCACGTTCATGGCGCTCCGTTCCACGCCGCGAGGCGGCCACCGGGGCCGCGATCCGGCGGCGGGCGGCTCCATGGTGCCGCTACCACGCCAGGACGGTCAATCACCCGCGGCGGCGCCTGCCCCGGCGCGGCCTGCTCGGCGCGTCCTGGCTGTCCGGCTCGGCCGCACCGTCCGGCTGGCTCCCGTCCGGCTGGCTCCCGTCCGGCTCGTGAAAATCCACGTCGACCGTTTCGAAGTCCTTGTGCTTCTCGGTCATCGGATAGGAGGAGTACGCGCGGCGGTCGCCTTCGGTCAGCTTGGCATTGTCGGTGAACGGCGCCAGCAGGCTGCGCGGCCAGAGCTTCTTGGCCCGCACGACGCTGTACTCGGCGCACAGGACGATGACCAGCGCGCCGAGGTGGATCCAGGCGAGCAGACCCAACACCAGCCCGAACACGCCGTAGGTGGCGCTGGCGCCCTTGAGCTCGTGGCCGACGTAGTAGGTGCCGATCTGTTGCAACACCTGCCAGCACACCGCGGCCGCCAGCGCGCCGCCGCGAACCTGTCTGGCCGTGACGTGCTCGGCGGTCATCAGCTGAAAAGCCACCACGAACAGCACCGCGTTCACCGCCACCGACAGCACCGTGGCCAGGATCCTGGCCCCGACGCCGAGGTCGCTGCCGTACTCCTCAGCGCTGGTGGTCAGCGCCGACAGCATCGTGGTGATTCCGACGCCGCCGGCGAGCAACAGCAGCAGCAGCAAGCTGATGCCCCGGGCCTTGATCGGGTTCGGCCGCGCGTTGCGCGGCACCGCCCAGACCTTGTTCATGGCGTTCTGGCAGGCCTGGGCGACGCCGAGCCCGCCGTACAGGCTGCCGAGGATTCCGACGACCAGGCCGAGCACCTTTCCCTGCAACGGGTCGATATTGGTCGTCAGCTGCTCGCCGATCACCGGGAACTGGCTGAGCGCGGAATCGAGCACCTGCAGCTGCAGCTCCTCGTTGCCGTTCAGCGCGTAGCCGAGCAGGGTGACCAGTAGCAGCAACAACGGGAACAGCGAGACGAAGGCGTAGTAGGTGATCAACGCCGCCAGCACGTGGCCCTGGTCGTCGATGAACTTGTACACCACCGCCAACGGCAACCCGGCCCACGGGTGCCGCCGCTGGAACCGGTCCAGCGTCGCGGTGATCCTGCTTCCGGCCTGCCGGGGCTCCGGGCCGGCGCTCACGGCAGCAGCCCCGCCTCCGTCGCGGCGGCAGCCAACACCTGCCGCAACATCGCCGGCGTCAGCCGTCCGGTGAAGGTGTTCTGCTGACTGACGTGATAACAGCCGAACAGGCTCAGCGCCGGCCCGGAATCGGTGGCCGGCAACCGCACCATCGCGCCGTGGCCGAACACCGGTAGCGGCCGGGGCATCCGCCAGGACGACGCCGCCAGCACCGGAAGCAGCGCCTGCCAACCGAACCCGCCCAGCACCACCACCGAGCGCAGCGTCGGGCGCAGCAGCTGCAGCTCGCGCGACAGCCACGCCCGGCAGGTGTCCCGCTCGGCGGGGGTGGGCCGGTTATCCGGGGGCGCGCAGTGCACCGGAGCAGTGATCCGCACGCCGTACAACCGCATGCCGTCCCCGGCTGCCACCGAGGTCGCCTGCGAGGCCAGACCCACCTCGTGCAGCGCGGCGTAGAGCACGTCGCCGGAACGGTCCCCGGTGAACATCCGACCGGTCCGGTTGCCCCCGTGCGCGGCCGGCGCCAGCCCGACGATCGCCATCGCCGCGTCCGCCGGCCCGAAGCCCGGGACCGGCCGTCCCCAGTAGTCCCAGTCCCGATAGGCGGCGCGCTTGGTCAGCGCCACCTCCTCGCGCCATCGAACGAGCCGCGGGCAGGCCCGGCAACCGGCGACCGCGGCGTCAAGTTCGGGCAGGGAGGCGACCCGCGCCGGGCCCTGGCTCGTCATCAACCGATCATAAATGCGCCGTCGGCGACGGCCGCCGGAACGGTCCTGGCTGCCTGGAAGTGACGGTGGTAACCCGGTATGAAGTGGCGCATTTCTCCAAGGAGCGACACGCTGGTTGGTAACCCACCTCCAATCCGATGGACGTCACCGGCGCAAGGATTGGTGGGTCGCGCAGCACTCGGGCGGGCACCATTCTCACAACGCGATATGCAGGGGGTGGCGAAGGTGATACTTCTTTGTCCAGCCGCACGGCCCCAGGGTGGCGTCAGACCAACAGCCTTGACGGCAGGCGAGCGGACGCGAAGACTCCGGATGTCGCGCGGCTCGGACCGGGGAGCCACGCTCAGCTTGAAGCGCGGCTCCGAAGCACAGCGAAGCAGGCATCGGCCGTATGGCGGCCGACCAGGAGTCACATCATGAAGGTATTCGAACTCGCCGCCGCGCTCCGGTCCTCCGGCACGTCCACGGCCAAGGCGCTCCGGCGCCGGCTGTCCAGGCAGCCTCCGATGCCCCTGTGGGCTCCGGAGGAAGCGCTTACGGACCCCTTTCGGTGGCACACCGTCACGATTATGGGAGCGCCGGAGGTCATCGCCGCCGAGGGCCGGCTGCCCCAGCCGCTCGCCGAGTTGGCCGAGCTGATCGAGACCCGGCTGGAGCCGGCGCCTGGTGGACGCGGCACCCAGCTCTCGGCCCGCCCCAAGCCCGGCCCCAAACCCGACCCGACGGTCTGGAAGGGCGAGGACCTGTCTCGTCAGATCCGCAACGCGCTGCTGCGGGCCAAGCAGCTCGTCGAGGTGGGCGAGGTGCTGTCGATCGAGCCACAGCCGGCCGGCAAGCGCCGACCGGCCAAGGGCCTACTGGTGGACCTGATGACCGGCGATGCCGATCAGGAAGGTGTCGTGTGAAGGCGCTGTGCTGGGCCGGTGTCGATGAGCTGTCGCTCGAGACGGTTCCGGATCCGCGACTGCTCAACGCTCACGACGCCATCGTCAAGGTACGGTTCAGCGCGGTCTGCGGTTCGGACCTGCACGTGCTGGGCGGCTATCTGCCCACCATGCGCCCTGGCGACGTGCTGGGCCACGAGTTCATGGGCGAGGTCGTCGAGGTCGGCTCTGCCGTGAGCCGCCGCCGGGTCGGTGACCGGGTGGTGGTCTGCTCGTTCATCAGCTGCGGCCACTGCTGGTTCTGTCAGAATCAGCTTTTTTCCTTGTGCGATAACAGTAATCCCAACCCGGCAGTGTCTGAGAGCCTGTGGGGACAGGCGCCCAGCGGTTGCTACGGCTACTCGCATGCGCTCGGTGGCTTCGCCGGCAGCCACGCCGACTACATCCGGGTTCCCTACGCCGATCAGGGGATGTTCCCGATCCCGGACGAGGTCGATGACCTGACCGCGCTGTTCGCCTCGGACGCCGCGCCCACCGGTTGGATGGGAGCTGACCTGGGCGGGGTCCGACCCGGCGATGTGGTGGCGGTCTGGGGTGCCGGAGCGGTGGGGCAACTCGCCGCCCAGGCCGCGACGTTGCTCGGCGCGGCCGAGGTCATCGTCATCGACGGCCTGGCTGAGCGGCTGGACCAGGCCGGCGCCCAGCCGGGCGCGCAACTCATCGACTTTCGCACCAGCGACGTCTCGGCCGAACTGCGGGAGCGGACCGGCGGCCGCGGTCCCGACGTCTGCATCGAAGCGGTCGGAATGGTCTCGGGCGGCCCGTCGCCGCTGTACGGCTATGACCAGTTCAAGCAGCAGCGACGGCTGGGCACCGACCGTCCGCTGGCGGTGCGGGAGGCGATCTTCAACTGCCGAAAGGGTGGCAGCGTCTTCGTGCTCGGCGTGTTCGGCGGCGTGGTCGACAAGTTCCCGCTGGGCGCCATCATGAACAAGGGGCTGACCCTGCGCAGCGCCCAGCAGCACGGCCACCGCTACATCCCGATGCTGCTGCAGCGAATGGCCCGCGGTGAGCTGCAGACGCGGCACCTGGCCACCCACGTGATGCCGCTGGCCAAGGCCGTGAACGGCTACGACCTGTTCAAGAACCGTAAGGACGGTTGCGTCCGGGCGGTGTTCGAACCCGATAGGTGAGGCGGCGCTATCCGGTGCGACGACGCCCGGACAACCGCAGGGCCAATCCGGCCAGCAACAACAGCAGGGCCACGGCGGCCGGTTGACCCAGCTCGCGTCCGGTCCAGGGCAGCTCCCCGGCGCCGGAGCCGGGCGGTGCTGATCCGGGCGGTGCTGAGCCGGGCGGGGCTGAGCCGGCCCGCCCGCCGGTCAGGCTCACCGTCAGGACCGCCGCGTTGCTCGCGACGGCGCTGTCCGAGCGCGGACCGCCGCCGCCGGTCACGGTGGCCACGTTGCGGATCACCGTTCCTGAACTTGCCGAAACCCGCGTCAGCAGGATGATCGGCGCCGCCGTGCCGATCGCCATCGAGGCCGAGTGCGCGCAACGCAGCACCGTTGCCGCCTGCGTGCACGACCAGCCCTCGCCGGTGGCCGAGGAGTAGCTCAGGCCGACCGGCAGCGGATCGGTGACGATCACCGGCGCCACCGTGGCGTTCTGGCCCTGGTTGGTGACCGTCAGCCGGTAACTGGCCACTCCGTCTACGTAGGAGACCAGCGCCTTGCTCAGTCGCAGCAGCACCGACGGCTGCACCGGCGCGGTGTCCGAACCGGTCGCCGGGGCTGAGCCCGGGCCGGTGACGGTGGCAGTGCCGGTCACTGCCGGGTAGGCGCCGGCCAGCACCGCGACCGTCACCGTGACGCTGGTGGCGCCGGCCACCGGCAACGCGCCGGCGTGATCGCAGCTCAGCTGCCGGCCGCTGATGACACAGCTCCAGCCCGCTCCGGTGGCCGAGGAGTAGCTCAGGCCGGCCGTCAGGGTCTCGGTCAGCCGGAGCGGTCCGGGGCTGGCGGTCGGGCCGGAGTTGGTGACGGTGATCAGGTAGCTCGCGGCCCGTCCCACTACCAGATCACCCTGAAACTCGTTGGTGATCGACAGTCGGGCGGCCGGATCCACCAGCAGCTGGTCGGAGGCGTCGGCGCTGTCCACGAGCGCCGGATCCTCCGATGCCACGGTGGCCAGGTTGATCACGCCGGGATAGGCCGCCGCGCTCACCAGCGCGCTCAGCACCAGGTCGGGGCTGTCGGCGCCGGCGGCCACCGGGTCACTCAGCGAGCAGCTGACCAGCTGGTCCGGGTCCGCGGCGCAGGTCCAGCCGTTGCCGGCGCCCGAGACGAAGCTGAGACCGGCCGGCAACGGGTCGCGGATCGTGAGCCGGCCGGCAGTCGAGGGACCGGCGTTGTGCACGCGCAAGGTGAAGTCGATGACCTCACCGACCTGACCGTTGCCGGTGTGCAGCATCCTCAGGCTCAGATCGGCGAGCTTGCCCACCACCACCGTGGCCGAGGCACTGGCAGCCGCGCCCGGGGTGGGCGAGCCGGCGACTGCCTGGTTCGACTCGGCGCCGGCCGGTGCCAGCGGATCGAGCTGCACCTGCAGCTGGAGCGTCGGAGCCACCTCGCCGGGGGCCAGTGACTGGTTCAGGGTGCACGTCACTGTCTGGTGCGCCGTCGCCGACGGCGGCGCCGGAGCCGGACCGGCCGAGCAGTCCCAGCCACCGCTGGCCGACAGGAAGCTCTGGTAGGCCGGCAGCGTGTCGGTGACGGTGATCGGCGAGGCCGAGTCACTGGGGCCGGCGTTGCTCACCGTCAGCCGCCAACCCAGACCCTCTCCGGCCTGCGCCTGCGGGCTGGTCGGCTCGATCGCCAGCGCCAGCCCGGCCTCGGCCCGTACCGGGACCTGCACAGCGGGCGGGTTCGTCCGGGTGCCGGCGGTGCCGGATTCGATGGCTGCGTTGTTGAGCAGGGTCGCCGTACCGGCCGGCAGGGTGACCGGCGTCGATGCCGAGACCCGCGTCCGCAGCACCAGATCCGGCGCGGTCGCGCCGGCGGCCAGCCCATCGCGTCCGCAGATCACCGACTGCCCGGCCACCGAGCAGGTCCAGCCGCTGCCGGAGTAGGACTGCAGGCTCAGGTAGGCCGGCAGCGTGTCGGTCACGACGACGGGGCCGGCATCGCTGGGGCCGGCGTTGCTGGCCGAGAGCACGAAGTCGGCTCCGGTGCCGGCCAGCACCGGAGCGGGCGTGCTCAGGGCCTTGCTCAGGCTGAGCGCCGCGCTGGCCAGCACCTGGACCTGGTCGGTGCTGGAGTTGTCGGCCAGATCGGAGTCGGCGGTGCCGCTGCTCACCGTCGCGGTGTTCGCGGTCGTGGCCGGGCCGGCGTCCGGATCCAGCCGTACGACGACGCCGAGCTGGGCGGCGCTGGCGCCGGTGGCCAGGCCGCCCGCCAGGACGCAGCTGAGCACCCTGCTGGCGGCGGCGTAGTCACAGCTCCAGCCGGCGCCGGTGGCGGAGCTGAAGCTCCAGCCGGCCGGCAGCGCGTCGAGCACCGTGACGGGCCCGGTGATCTGGGAAGGCCCCGAGTTGTGGACCGCGAACCGCAGGCTCAGCAGGTCGCCGGCGATCGCGCTTCCGGTGTGCGACGCCGTGATCGAGAGGTCGGCCACCTGCGACACCGACGAGTCATCGGCGTCGCTGTTGTTGGCCGGCACCGGATCGGGCGTGCCGGCCGATACCGTCGCGGTGTTGGACGCCGGGCCTTCGAAGGCGGCCGCCAGGTTCACCGTCAGGGTGAACGAGGAGCTGTCGCCGGCTACGAGCGCGGCGGAGTAGTCGCAGCTGACCTGCTGCCCGACCGCCGAGCAGGTCCAGGCCGGGTCGGTGGAGCTGAACGAGGAATAGCTCAGCCCGGCCGGCAAGGTGTCGCTGACCTCGACGCCGGTCGCGTCGGACTCACCGGCATTGCGCACCTCGATCCGGTAGTCGGCCTGGCTGCCGGCGACGAACGGGTCGGTCAGGTGCACCTTCTGGATCACCAGGTCAGCGCGCAGCGCCGGCGTGTCGGTCTGCACGTCGAAGTTGTTCGCCGGAGTCGGGTCGGCGGTGGGCGCGGAGACACTGGCGGTGCTGGTGACCGGGCCGGTCTGCGAGGAGGCGATGGTCACCGTCACCGAGACGGCGGCCGGCGCCGCGCCGACGGCCAGCGGGCCCGGCATCGTGCAGTGCAGGGTGGCGGCAGGAGTTCCAGCCGCGACCGGGTCACAGCTCCAGCCGGTGCCGGACGCCGACACGAACCTGCTGCCGGCCGGCATCGAGGCATCGATGCTGATCGGACCGAGGGCGTCGGAGGGGCCGGAGTTGGTGACGGCCAACTGGTAGCTGGCCGGCGCTCCGGCGATCAGCTCCGGCGAGGTGAGGCTGGCGGCGATCGCCAGGTCCGCGGCAGCCCGTACGGTCGCGACAGCGGTGGCGCTGTTGTTGGCCGGGGTGGGGTCCCAGGTGCGCGCGCTGACCGCCGCGGTGCTGGACAGCGTGCTGCCGTCCGGCGCCGACGGGTTGACCGAGTAGCCGAGCGTGATGGCCGGGAAGGCCGCGCCGCTGGCCAGGGTGTCCCCGGCCGCGGTGCGCTGGCAGCTGATCGGCGCCGCGGTGCTACAGGACCAGCCGAGGCCCGATGCGCTGATCGAGGTCACCCCGCTCGGCAGCGGGTTGGTGAACTGGTCGGTGACGGTGAACGGGCCGGTCGCCGGGTTCGGCCCGAGGTTGCCGACCGTGAGCGTCCAGCTGCCGCTCCCACCGGCCACCGGTGAGGTGCCGACCGCCTTGGTGAGGCTGAGGTCGGCGGAGCCGATGCGCGCGATGGCGGTGCCCGGGCCGGCGGTGTAGCTGCCGGCGCCGTTGGCACTGGCGCCGGTGGCGTCCTGCGCGGTCGAGGTGGCCGAGTTGGTGTGGTTGACGACCAGGCCGACGCCGGGTGATCCGCTCACGCCTGGTTGCGGAGTCGCGGTGAACGCGACGGTCAGCACCGCAGTCGGGTTGAGGGTGCCCAGGCCGGTCCAGCTCAGCGTCTGAACCGCGCCGGTGACCGACACCGCCGGCTCGACCGGGCTCGCGGGACCGCCGGCCACCGACACCCGGGCGCTGCCCGCGTCATAGCTCCAGTTCGGTGGCAGGGTGTCGGTGCTGGCGAGTTGGTAGGCCACTCCCAGGCCGGTGTTGCGGACCGTGACCAGCCAGCTGAACGACTCGCCGATGTAGCCGGTGTTGCCTGCCGGGGTCGACTTGGTGGTCGTGACCCTGGGGAAGTACGCGGTGATCGTGGCGGTCCCGCTCGGCCCGGTGTAGTGCCGACCGCCCGCCGGCAGCGAGTCATAGCCGGTGATCCGCGCGGTGTTGACCAGCGCCGCGGCCGTCACCGAGCCGGACGGCGCCAGCGTGGCGGTGTAGCTGAGGCCCGGCATCGCCGCGCCTCTGGCGAGCGAGCCTGGCAGCGTCCAGGACAGCACCCCGCCACCGGTGGTGGGATGGGCGCCGGAGATGCTGCCATCGCCGGAGATGCTGGCCGGATCGACCACGACGCCGGTCGGCACCGTGTCGGTGACCGTGATGTTGTGGGCCGCGCTGGTGGCAGCGGTGTTGCGGTTGCTGACGGTCACGGTGTAGCTGAAGCTCTGGCCGGGTTCGGGATGCTGTCTGCTGACTGCCTTGGCCACCGACAGCCCCGGCTCGAGCACCGTGACGGCCGCGGCGGCGTTCGGGCTCAGCCGGTCATAGGCGGCCCCTGAACCGGTCGGCGGCGTCCGCGCGGCGTTGTCCCAGCCGACCCGCACCGTGTTGGTCAGCGCCACGCCGGAGCTGACCCCGGCGATGTCGGCGATCCGGGCCGAGTAGCGGATGGTGACGGTCCGGCTCTGGCTGGTGTAGGGCACGTCGCCGAGCAGCCAGCCGATCAGCGTGCTCGAGCCCGTCCCGGCGGTCGAGGACAGCCGGACGGCGGTGTCGGGCGTGCACGGTGAGCTGTCGGCGTAGGCGCAGCTGACCCCGCCCGGAACCACCGAGTTCGGGTCGAGCCCGGCCGGCAGCTGGTCGATCAGCGACAGGTTGTAGAAGTTCACCCCGGCCGGCAGCACCGCCGAGGTGCTGTAGTTCACGGTGTCACCGACCGTTGCCGAGGTGGGAAGCACCGACTTCAGCGCGGTGGCGCCGGCGACCGTGACGGTGCTGGTGGCGCCGGCGCTGTACTGCCGGCCGGCCGGGTTGCCGCTGGCCGCCGGCGATCCCCGGCTGCCGGCCAGGCTGTTGCCGGTGAGCGCGGCGAGGTTGGGGTAGGCGGCCTTGCCCGACGCCGATGGGTCCACGGTGGCGCTGTAGGTCAGAACCCGCGCCGAGCCGCCGGCCAGGTCGCCGAGGTTCCAGCTGAGCAGGGTGGCGCCGGCCGGGCAGCCGTTGCTGCCGTCGCCGGCGGTCGCCGCGGCGGCGGTCACGCCGGCCGGCGGCGGGGCGTAACCGGTGAAGGTCAGGCCGGCCGGCAGGCAGTCAGCCACCCAGCCGTCGTGCAGCGGCGGCCGGGCCGCGGCGTTGGCAGCCCGCACGGTATAGGTGACGCTCTGGCCGCCGGACACGGCGGCGCCGGCGTCATTGGTCTTGGTCAGCGAGGGCGCCGGCTCGACGTCGGTGACGCTGGCGGTGGCCGTCCGGGCGGGCAGCGGGCTGCCACCGGTCACCGCGGTCGCGCTGCTGAAGGTGGCGGTGCTGGTTCGCAGCACTCCGTGCTGGTTGGCCACCGCCGTGCTGAGCTGGGCGGTGATGGTCATGGCGAACAGGTGGTCGGCGCCGGTGTTGTTGTCATAGCTGGCCGGCCAGTGGATGGTCGTCGCAGCAGGGTCGAAGGTGAAACCGGCAGGCAGTGGCTGGTCGGCCGGCAACGCGGCATCGGCGGTGTAGGCAGCGGTGGCGCTGACCAGCGAGAGCCCGGTCGGCAGCGGGTTGCTGAAGCTGGCGTGGAAGACGGTCGCGCCGGCCGGCAGCCGAGCGGTGACGACCCAGCTCAGCTGCTCGCCGATGGTGGCCTGGGTGCTGCTGGCAGGGGTGGGTTCGGCACCGAGGTTGCCGCTCTCGGCGACGGCGGAGCTGACCCCGGAGCTGACACTGACGTTGCGGAGGTAGACGTCGCTGGTGTCGCTGGCGGCCGGAGCGTCGTACTGGCCGGCCGGCACGGTGCTGTCGATGTTGGAGCTCGGATAGAAGGTGGCGCTGCCGCCGGGCAGGTTGGTGCCGGCGGTGTACGAGCGCACCGCGGCGGTGTTGTCGAACACCGTCGAGACGCTCACACCGGCCGGGATGGCCACGGTGTACTGGTAAGTCTTGCTGGCGCCGGCGGGCAGCGCGGCTACCCCGGTCCCGTCCCACACCAGGGCGCTCAGGTCGGCCTTGCCGGCGAAGTCCGGGTGCCCGGGCGCGGTCGGGTCGGTGCACACGCCGCCGTCGCTAACGGCGCTCAGCTGGACGCAGCGCAGGCCCTCGGGCAGCACGTCCCACAGTCGCAGGTCATCGACGTCGACAGCGTTGCCGGTGGCGGCACTGCCGGCGTTGTCGATCTCGACCTCGAACACCACCGAATCCCCTTCACGGACCAGCACATGATCGGTGTTCGGGCCCGGCGCCGGGGTGGCGCCGTTGACGCTGGCCACTGACTTGGCGATCGTCAGCGGGGCCGCGGCGGCTACCCGGAAGTCGGCTCCGGCCCGCAGCGAGCTGGCCTTTCCGGCGCTGTCGGTGGTGCGCAGCTTGGCGATGTTGCCGGGCTTGTCGGGTGCCGGGCCGGGTGCCGCGGCGGTGACCAGGACGCTGAAGCGGGCCACGAACACCTTGCCGGCCGGCACCGTGGTGGACCCGTCGGCCTGGGTGGCGCCCAGGCTCCAGCTGAGCGCTCCACCGGCCGCTCCGGCCGTGTCGAAGCTGATCTGCGCCGGGTCCACGGTGTTGGCCGCCGGGTAGCTGACGCTGCCGTCCTCGTAGGCGGTGCCGACCGGCAGGAAGTCGGTCAGCACCGCGTTGCGGGTCTGGTTCGCCGCCGAGAACCCGACTCTGAGCTGGAAGCAGATCCGATCGCCCTTGGCGAACACCGGGTTGCCGGCGCCGTAACTGGCGCCTGGGTCCGAGCAGTTCATGGGGGTGGTGCGGGCGGCGACCGAGTTGGTCAGCGTGCCGGCAGACGTGGTCCGGGTCACCGAGTCGGCATCGCGTACCGGCTGGTTCCCGCTCACGCCGGTTGCCGGCGCCGGGGTCGAATCCCCTTGCGCGGCCGCGGTGTTGACGAAGCTGTCGCCGGCGGCGGGCGGCAACCCGGCCAGCGGACCGCCGGTGTAGCTGGCCCGGTCACGAGCGGTGTAGGTGATGCTCAGCGAGCCGTTGCGGGGCACCGCGACCGGCTGGAAGACGACGGTGAAACTGCCGTCGGGGTTCTGGCTGACCGACTGATAGGGCAGCGACGGGGCGTAGCCGGCAGCCGGCGCGCAGTCGGCCGGGGCTCCGGCGGCGTGGTTGCTGACCCCGTCCAGCGGGCAGGTCCCGTTGGGCAGCACGTCGGTGATCACGATGGCGGAGTTGTCGGTGTACTCCCCCGAGTCGATGCGCAGGGTGTGGTTGGCGATGCCGCCGGCCTCGAACTCCGACGGGGTGACCGACCTGTCGATCCGCAGGTCGTGCACGCTCACCTGGTGGCTGGTGTCTGACACGCTGGCCGCGCCGCCGATGGCCGGGCCGGTGTAGGTGCCGCCGGCATGGGCGTAGCTGATCAGCGGGGCCGGGTTGCCGAGCTGGCGGGTGCTGGCGCCGGTGTTGTTGTCGAGGTTGGCGGCTTGGCCGAGTGAGGCCGGGGTCGGGCCGGCGGTGAACAGCACGTTCTGCCTCAGCGGAACGGCGGCGGCGTAGCGGATGGTTCTGACCTGGCCGGCGGCCAGTGTGCCCAGCGTCCAGGTCAGCTTGGTGTAGACGCCGGGTGGGTAGCTGGCAGTTCCGTTCGGGGGCGGGTTGAGCACGGTGTCCACCGAGCTGGGGGCCGGGCAGTCAGCGCCCACCGCGGGAGTCGCGCTGAGCCGGGCCGCGCCGGGGTATTCCACAGCCGCGCCGCCGGTGTTGTCGAGCTGGCCGCAGCCGAGGAACTCCTGGGACGCGGGCAGGTAGTCCAGCACGGTGACGCCGGTGGTGCCGGCCTGGCTGGCGTTGCTCAGGGTGAGGGTGTAGACCGTCGGATGCTGGTGGGCGCCGCGCAGGAGCTTGGCGTCCGGGCTGGATTCGGTCTTGCTCAGCTGCAGTGCGGTGATCACGGTGGCGCTCTGGTTGCTGGTCGCCGGCTGGATCCGGGGATCGGCGATCGGCAGGCCGGCGGCCGTGAAGCGCGCGACGTAGCGGGGCGCGGTGCTGGCATAGGCGGTGGCGACGTTGTGCACCGTGCTGCCGATCGGCAGGCTCGCGGTGGCCGAGAAGCTCAGGCTGGCCGAGGATCCGGTTGCCAGGTCGAAGGTGTCGCTCCAGATCAGGGTCTGCTGGCCGTTGCCCGGGTCGGTCAGGACGGTGGGCTCGCCCAGGTCGGCCGGCGTGGTCGAGCCGGGTTGGTAGCTCAGGCCCAGCGGCAGCACATCGCGGAACGTGGTGTTGTACTCCGGTTGCGAGCTGGCGTTGGCCGACGGGTTCGCGGCGGTCAGGGTGAAGCTCACCGGCTTGCCTGCGAGCACCCTTGCCGGCGCCTGCTTGGCGAGCGTGATGGCGGGCGAGGCGGCCGACGCTCGGGGCGCCTGCAGCATGCTGGTACTCAGGGTCGTCAGCACGCAGGCAGTGACCAGCGCGGTCACCCGGCGCACCGGGTGCCGCCAGCCCATCACGCAGCGCTCCCTAACATATGCGAAGAGTAACCGATGTGAGATCCATATGAGGCGGAATGGCCGCGCTGGGGACTCCTTGATCGGCGTTTCTACGCGGCCGGGCGCTCGGGCCACGCCGGCGCGACGCCTCGGACTTCCAGATAGCCCAAAACCTGGCTCACGCACGAGCAAAGAAGACACTCGCCGGGGCGCTGCAGCACGCTCGATTCCGGAATATCCCTACTGAGCAGCAGTGGCGAGAGGACAAGACAAGTGATCCAGCTTCCTGACCCGAGCGGGGCGTTGACAGCAGAGTGCGACGAGCTCGACAAGCTGCTGGCCGGCCTTGACGACGAGCAGTGGCAGTTGCCCACGCCTGCCCCGGGTTGGACCATCGCGCATCAGGTCGCGCACCTGGCCGCGACGTACCGGATGGCCGAGCTGTCAGCCACCGACCCCGACGGCTTCGTCACCATGATGCTGAAGCTCGACAACGACTTCACCCTCAACGTGGCCAACGCGTTGAGTGGCTATCTGTCCGACCCGCCCGAGGTGCTCTTCACGCGTTGGCAGGCCCAGCGGCACGCCACGGTGGACGCGCTGGCCGCGCTGCCGGCCGACCAGATCCTGCCGTGGCTGGTCAACCCGCTGCCACCGCCCGTGCTGATGATGGCCGGCCTGATGGAGGCCTTCGCGCACGGCCAGGACATCGCCGACGCGCTCGGCGTCCAGCGCACCTACACCGACCACATCAGGTTTCTCTGCGGGTTCGCGGTGCGCGTCTGGGACTTCGGATACCTGGCTCGCGACGAGCCCCGGCCGAACGTGGAATTCGGCTTCGACCTGACCGCGCCGTCCGGCGACTCATGGCACTACGGGCCCGAGAACGCCAGCCAGCGGATCAGCGGCCCGGCCGCGGACTTCTGCCTGCTGGTCACCCGTCGCCGCCACCACAAGGACCTGGCGATCACTGCCGTCGGCCCGGATGCCGAGCACTGGCTCGAGATCGCGCAGGCCTACCGAGGCCCGGCCGGCGAGGGCCGCAAGCCCGGGCAGTTCGACAGCTGATCGCGCTTGCGACCCCGGCAGCGCCGGCTCATCCAGCTCTGTCAGACAGGAGAGACCTTATGGAATCAGCTATCTCGGACGAGGAGCAGATCAAGGTGATGACCCTCGAGGCCTTCGCCGACACGATCGTTCCCGGCAACAAGCGCTGGCCCGGCGACCGGGCCGTGGCAGGGGTGTCCCACGACGGCGGCTCGGTGGCGGCGGGCGCCATCGAACTGCTGGAGTCAGAGGCCGGCGGGTTGTCCCAGTGGCTGGGTGGCCTGGCCGGGATGCTCAACGGCCACGCGCAGAACTACGCGAACGAGAAGGGCATCGAGCTCGACGACACGGTGCCGGCGTTCGTCAGCCTCGACTATGACGACCGGGTCGCCATGGTGCTGCGGCTGACCGCGTGGGACCACCCGGAGCGGCAGGGCTGGGTCAACCTGGTGATGTTCTCCAACATGGCCTGGGACACCGGTGCGCACATGCACACCGCGGACGCGCTGGCCAGCGGGCATCCCGGCCTGCTCACCCTCGGCTTCGCGCCGCCGGACGCTGACGGCCTGTGGCGGTTCCCCGACTACACCTACGGCCGGCCGCTCGCCAAGATCCACCCCAACACCACCGCCTCCGGGAGCCCCGCATGACCAGCACCGAAAGCACCGACGTCCTCGTCATCGGCAGCGGCTTCGGCGGCGCCATCGCGGCCTACCACCTGGCAGCCGGCGGCGCCCGGGTCCTGGTGCTGGAACGCGGCCCGTGGCTGGAGGCCGAGGACTACGACCAGGACTTCAAGCTCGGATCCTCCACGACCCGGATCTTCGAGTTCACCGTCGGCGACGGCATGAGCGTGCTCGGCGGCAACTGCGTCGGCGGCGGCAGCGTCGTCTACTTCGCCACCATGCCCCGCGCGCCGGGCTACATCTTCGACCGCAAGGGCAGCATCGGCCGCCGGATGTGGCCGGCCGCGGTGAGCCGGGACACCCTGGAACCCTGGTATGACCGGGTGGCCGAGGCGTTGCCGATCACCAAGCAGAAGTGGGAGACCGTGCCCTACGCCGGCGGGCTGTGGGCCGCGGCCTGCGACAACGCCGGGCACACCTGCAATCCCGTTCCGGCCGCGGTCGACACCTCGCGGTGCACCAACTGCAACTGGATGATGTCGGGCTGCAAGTTCGACGCCAAGCGCTCGCTGCTGCTCAACTACCTGCCGGCCGCGATCGCACACGGCGCCGAGATCCGGCCGCTGCACGAGGTGCAGCAGATCACCCGCAACTCCGACGGTGGTTACCGGGTCCACTACAACACCCTGGACGAGGTCGACTACCGCGTGCAGACCGGCAGCGGCGTCGTCGACGCCAAGCTGATCGTGCTGGCCGCCGGCACGGCCGCGACGCCGGTGATCCTGCAGCGCTCGGAGCCGAGCCTGGGCGTCATGCCGGACGCGGTCGGAAAGTACTTCTCCGGAAACGGTGAACGGCTCAACACCGCCGTGCTGAACGAGGACCGGGTTCGCGAGGTTCTGGGCCTGGACCGCGGTGACGGCATCGCCTTCGAGGCCGGCCAGATCGGCAAGGGCCCGGTCGCCGCGTGCTGGGACTGGCTGGACGGCTCGCTACCGGAGTACGACCGGTTCTCCCTGGAGCAGCTGTACTTCCCGCCGGGGCTGGGCACCATCCTGGCTCAGGTCGCCGACGCCACCGGGCCGACCTGGTTCGGCAAGGAGAAGAAAGAGATGATGCGGCACTGGAAGTCCTGGCTGACCACCTTCACCATGTCCGAGGACGACAACGAGGGCGTCTTCGGTCCGCCGCCGGCGACCGGCAACTCGATGCGGGTGTCCCAGCAGATGTTCGGCCTGGGCCCGCTGAAGTACGAGCCGACCAAGAACACCCTCAACGGCTGGGCAAAGTCCGACGCCGCGGTCAAGAGCATCCTGGAGAAGGACGGCCTGGCCAAGGTGATGCCCTGGACCAACGAGGTGGTGGGCGCCTACACGGTGCACCCGCTGGCGTCCTGCCGGATCGGCGATGACCCGAACACCTCGGCGCTGGACGACAACCACGAGCTGCGCGGCCACCCGGGCATCTTCGTCACCGACGGCTCGGCGGTCCCCAGCGCGCTGACCGTCAATCCGGCGATGACCATCGCGGCCCTGGCCGAGCGGGCCATGCCGGCGATCGTCCGGGCGGCACAGGCGCGGGGCATCGACGTCCGCTACGGGGCGCCGGCGCCGGACGGCGACACCAGCGCGCGCAACCAGGCCAACAAGATGGTCGCGCAACTTCTCGGCGACTGACGGGGGAACCAGGGCGGCGGTCCCGGCTGACGCCGCCCTGGACTCCACGCCGAGTGTGAGCACCTGCCCCATAGCAAGGAGCATCGATGGCCGGGTCCCTTCTGCAATCGGCGCTTCGCCGCTCCCTGGATCACGTCAAGCACGTCACGCCCGCCCGGATGGGTGGCTCCGACGACACAGTGAGCAGGGTCTACCGGCAGGCCGAGCGGGACTTCGGCATGCTGGCGCCGCCGGTGGCGCTGCACTCGCCGGCGCCCGGCCCGCTGGCCGCCAGCTGGATGATGCTCCGGGAGTCGCTGGTGGCTGACGGCCAGGTGTCGCGGGGCGCCAAGGAAGCGGTCGCGGCGGCAGTATCACTGGGCAACGCCTGCCCCTACTGCATCGCGGTGCACTCGGCGACGCTGTCCGGCCTGCTCGGCAGCCCGACCGCGGCCGCGGTCTCCTCCGACAACATCGACTCGATCGCGGATCCCGAGGTGCGTGCGGCCGCCCAGTGGGCGCGCCGGTCGGGGAACCGGCAGGACAGCCAGTCCCAGGACGCGCCGTTCCCGAAGGAACAGGCGCCTGAGATCGCCGGCGTCGCCGTCACCTTTCAGTACCTCAACCGGATGGTCGACATCTTTCTCACCGACTCGCCGCTGCCGCCAGCCGTTCCGGCCAGAGCCCGCCGCGGCGCGCTGCGGATGCTCGGCCGGTTCATGAGCGCCGCCGCCCGGGGAACGCACCAGCCGGGCGCCTCGTTGGAGCTGCTGCCCCCGGCGCCGCTGCCACCGGACCTGTGGTGGGCGGCCGGCAGCCCGCATGTCGGCGAGGCGTTCGCCCGTGCCAGCGCGGCCATCGACGCGGCCGGCCGGCAGCACGTTCCCCCTTCCGTGCAGGCAGCGCTGCGCTCGCGGCTGGCCGGTTGGGATGGCCAACGGCTCGGCTTGAGCCGGTCCTGGGTCCAGGACGAGGTGTTGGCGCTGCCGGCCGGCGAACGGGCCAGTGGCCGGCTCGCGTTGCTCGCCGCGCTGGCGCCCTTCCAGGTCGACCACTCGGTCATCGACGCCTTCCGGACCGAACAGCCCAGCGACGAGGCGTTGATCGTCACCACCTCGTGGGCAAGCATGGCGGCCGCGCGCCGGGTCGGCAGCTGGTTGCGAATCAACTGAGTGCCCGAAAGGCCATAGCCGAACGGCCATGCCGTCCGGCCGGTTCCGGCTGCCCGGTTCCGGCTACCGGTGCCGACATCACCGACTGTGCTCGAGCCACTCGCAGCTCCGCCGGTTCGCCGGCGCCCGTCTCGTTCGTGTTCGAAACAGGTAGTGGTTCACGTCACGTTCTCGAATAGCCCGGTCAGTAAAGGCGAAAAGTGCCAACAAGAGGCAGCCGAGCAAGGCAAGAGATGCCCGTTGTGTGGCCGGGTCGCATTCTTGGATCAACGCCATTTCGGGTCAATTCGAACCCGGCACGCAATGGCCGGCAGGCGAACCGACGCCTGAGGTTTCGTCCTGGTGCGTGCTCACAGCAGGACGGCACCCCAGGCGTCGCGTCGTGTTGGGCCCGAACTCGAACCTCGACGACGGCATCAGAGCAGTCGAACTTGTAACTCCGCGAAGGGTGGATCATGGCAGTGTCCCGTGAACGTGTCCGCAAGCTAATTCCCGCTCTGGTAGCCGCCGTGGTCCTGCTCTCCCTATACGTGGTGGCGCAGAGCCGGGTGGCTACCTACGGCGCGGACTCGGTGGCCACCCAGTACAAGTTCAAAGAAATGCCTATCGCCATGCCCGCCGGATACAACGACCAGAAGATGGAAACCATCCGACCGGTCAACCGCGCGTACAAGAAGATCGCCGCCTGGGTCTCCTCGGTCGGCGCCAGCATCGCGATCAACGACCTGGTCGGCAACGGCCGCTCCAACGGCATGTGCATCGTGGACACCCGGACCAACGACGTGGTCGTGACCTACACGCCGACCGCGCCGGCGGCCGACCAGTTCCCGCCGTTCGTGCTCGACCCCAGCCCGCTGCCCATGGACAACGCGATGGCGCCAATGGGCTGCAACCCCGGTGACTTCAACGGCGACAGCCGGATGGACCTGCTGGTCACCTACTGGGGCCGTACCCCGATCCTGTTCCTGGCCAAGAGCAGCGCCACCGCTCCGCTGTCCAATGCCGCTTACCACCCGCAGGAGCTGGTCCCCTCGCAGTCCCTGGACGGCAGGTATCACGGCCCGCGGTGGCACACCGACGCCAACTTCGTCGGTGACCTCGACGGCGACGGCAACCCCGACATCATCATCGGCAACTACTTCCCCGAGTCCGACGTGCTGAACCCGAACGGGCAGAACAACGTCAGGATGAACGACTCGCTGGCCACCGCCAAGAACGGCGGCGGTGAGCGGGTGCTGCGCTGGCACAGCGCGACCTCCGGTGACAAGCCGACCGCCTCCTACGTCGAGCAGCAAGGCGCTGTCCCCTACCAGGCCTCCACCGGTTGGACCCTGGCCATCGCCGGGGCGGACCTGACCGGCAGTGGATTGCCCGACATCTACATCGCCAACGACTTCGGCCACGACCACCTGCTGCACAACGTCTCGGTTCCGGGCAACATCAGGTTCAAGGAAGCCAGCGGTCAGCGCGGGCCGGCCACCGCCAAGTCCTTCGTGCTCGGCAAGGACTCGTTCAAGGGCATGGGCGTGGACTTCGGCGACCTCAACGGCACCGGCAGGTTCGACATCGCGGTCAGCAACATCACTGTCAAGTGGGGCCTGCAGGAAGGCAACTTCATCTTCATCAACGAGGCCAAGGACAAGGCCACGATGAAGAAGAAGCTGGACGCCGGTATCGCGCCCTTCAAGCAGGAGGCTGTGAAGTACGGAATGGCGTGGACCGGCTGGTGCTGGGACGTCAAGATGGGCGACTTCCTCAACAACGGCGACCTGTCCGTGCTGCAGACGACCGGATTCGTCAAGGGCGAGATCGACCGGTGGCCCTGGCTGCAGGAGATGGCCATGACGAACGACGACCTGCTCAGCAACCCTGCGATGTGGCCGAACGCCGGACCCGGTGACGACATCGCCGGTGACCAGCACATGGCCTTCTACGCCAAGAACTCCGACGGCGAGTACGTCAACATCAGCTCCAAGATCGGCACCGACGTTCCCATTCCGACCCGGGGGCTCGCTACGGCTGACACCACCGGCACCGGTGCCCTGGACTTCGCGATCGCCCGGCAGTGGGGCCCACCGGCCTTCTACGCCAACCAGTCCCCGAACAAGGGCAACTACCTCAACCTGCACCTCTACCGCCCTGCCAGTGACAGCAGCGCGGTCGCCGGCAGCGGTCTGGCCAACATCGGAACGCCGGCCTACAACGCGACGGTGACCGTGACCACCCCGAACGGGAAGAGGATCTCTCAGCTTGACGGCGGTGGCGGCCACGGCGGTTTCCGAAGCTTCGAGGTTCACTTCGGACTCGGTGACTACAGCGGTCCGGCCGACGTGGAGCTGCAATGGCGCGACGTCAAGGGCCAACTCCACCAGCAAAAGGTTCAGATGACGCCTGGCGTCCACTCTCTCGTCCTGACGGACACTGTCCAGGAGGTTTCAAGCCGATGACCGCCACTGTCCAGCAGCAACCAGCATCCAGCCCGGCGGCGCCGACAGCGCCCATCGTGGCTGCCAGCAAGCCGAAGCCGGACGCTCGCTACATCGCGCTGCGAAACTTCGCCATCTCGATCAGCGTGCTCAACATCTTCGGTTACGCATGGCTCGGCTTCGAGCAACCGTGGTTGTGGCCGATCCTGTCGATCCTGGTGGGCTATGCCACCGAGATCGTCTTCGAGAGCATCAGCGCCTGGGTCTACCGGCGGCCGGCGAAGTTCAGGGGCAATGGCGTGCGGGGCCTCTACGAGGCACTGCTACCGGCTCACATCACCGCCCTGGCCGTCAACATGCTGCTCTACGCCAACAACCAGTTCTGGCCGGTGGCCTTCGGCATCGTCGTGGGTGTCGGCGCAAAGCACGTCCTGCAGGCGCCGATCGCCGGCCGGATGCGGCACTTCATGAACCCGTCCAACTTCGGCATCACCGCGGTGCTGCTCTGCTTCAGCCACTGGTGCAGCATCGCCCCGCCCTACCAGTTCACCGAGAACGCCAACACCTTCTTCCGGGTGATGATTCCGCTGATCATCGCCACCGCCGGAACGGTGATCAACGCGATGCTCACCAAGAAGGTGGCGCTGATCGTGGGCTGGATGGGCGGCTTCGCCATCCAGGCCTTCGTCCGGCACTGGATCTGGGATGTCTCGCTGTTCTCCGCGCTCGGCGCGATGACCGGAGTCGCGTTCGTGCTGTTCACCAACTACATGATCACCGACCCCGGCACCACGCCGTTCAAGGCACGCAACCAATTCATCTTCGGCGCATCGGTCGCCTTCGTGTACGCCGTGATGATGCAGTTCAACGTTGTCTACACGCTGTTCTTCGCCACCACCGCGGTGTGCGGCCTGCGCGGTCTGGGCTGGTGGGCCGCGCACTTCATCAACAAGTCCAAGCAGCGTCGAGCCGCGGCAGCGGCCGGCGTCGAGCGTCCCATGGGACCGAACCCCGCGGCGGTGGCAGTATGAGTGCAGATCGAATCGCAGTAGTCGGCATCTCCTGCCGCTATCCTGACGCCGATTCCCCTGATGATCTATGGAAGAACGTGCTAGCCGGGCGGCGGGCCTTCCGCCAGATCCCCGACGAGCGGATGCGGCTGGAGGACTACTACTCCCCTGACCCGGCCGCCCCGGACCGGTTCTACGCGCAGAAGGCCGCGGTCATCGAGGGCTTCGAGTTCGACCGGGTCAAGTACCGGGTGGCCGGCAGCACCTACCGCTCCACCGACCTGACGCACTGGCTCGCGCTGGACACCGCCGCTCGGGCACTGGCCGACGCCGGATTCCCCAACGGAGAGGGCCTGGACCGCAAGAACACCGGTGTGGTGATAGGTAACACCCTGACCGGCGAGTTCAGCCGGGCGAGCGTGATGCGGCTGCGTTGGCCCTACGTCCGGCGTACCGTCGGCGCCGCGCTGCGCGAGCAGGGCTGGGACGACGCCGCGCTGAGCGGGTTCCTCGACCAGCTCGAGACCCGTTACAAGAGCCCGTTCGCGCCGGTGGACGAGGACACGCTGGCCGGCGGGCTGGCCAACACCATCGCCGGCCGGGTCTGCAACCACTTCGACCTTCACGGCGGCGGGTACACCGTCGACGGCGCCTGCGCGTCCTCGCTGCTGTCGGTGACCACCGCGTGCAACGCGCTGTCCGACGGAGACCTCGACACGGTGATCGCCGGCGGGGTCGACCTGAGCATCGATCCGTTCGAGGTGATCGGGTTCTCCAAGACCGGCGCGCTGGCCTCTGGGGAGATGCGGGTCTATGACCAGCACTCCAACGGGTTCTGGCCCGGTGAGGGCTGCGGGATGCTGGTCCTGATGCGTGAGGAGGACGCGATCGCCCGCGGCCTCAAGCGCTACGCCAGCATCGTCGGCTGGGGTTACTCCTCCGACGGCAAGGGCGGGATCACCCGTCCGGAGGCGGCCGGGCACCAGCTGGCCATCGAACGCGCCTATCGCCGCGCCGGTTTCGGCTTCGAGACCGTCAATTACATCGAGGGGCACGGCACCGGCACCGCGGTCGGTGACGCCACCGAGCTGCGCGCCCTGTCCACCGCCCGCCGGCTGGCCGACCCCGAGGCGGCGCCGGCCGCGATCAGCACGCTGAAGGGCAACATCGGGCACACCAAGGGAGCGGCTGGAGTCGGTGGCCTGCTCAAGGCCATCCTGGCCATCCACCACCAGGTGATCCCGCCGGCGACCGGGCACGTCGACCCGCATGCGGAGTTGCTCGGCGACCGGCCCGGGTTGCGGGTCCCCAGCTCGGCAGAGCTGTGGCCGGAGAGCGGACCGATCCGGGTCGGGGTGTCCTCGATGGGCTTCGGCGGCATCAACACCCACATGGTGCTCGAGCAGCAGTCCGGCAGCGAGCGCCGAACCGAGATCGCGGCCGAGGTCAAGCAGCTGGTGCGCTCTCGGCAGGACTGCGAACTGCTGCTGATCGACGCCAGCAGCATCGCCGACCTGCGCGGCAGGATCAGCCAGCTTGCGGCCATGTCGACCCGGATGTCCTTCGCCGAGCTCAGTGACCTGGCCGGCACCCTCGAGGCCGGCCTGGCCGACCGCCCGGTCAGGGCTGCGGTGGTCCTCAGCACTCCGGAGCAGGCCGAGAGCCAGTTCGGCAAGCTGTTGATGCTGCTGGACAACGGCGCCCGGTCAGTGCTCGACGCGGAGGGTGGGGTGTTTCTCGGCAACGCCGCCGGCAAGCCCCGGATCGGATTCCTGTTCCCCGGCCAGGGCGCAGGGCGGCGCGGTGACGGTGGCGCCATCGGCCGCCGCTTCGAGGTGGTCGAGCAGCTCTACCGCGACCACCCGCTGTCCAAGGGAGCAAACCTGGCCGACACGGCGGTGGCTCAGCCGAGAATCGCCACCGCCTCGGTGGCGGGCCTCCGGCTGTTGCGGTTGCTCGGGATAGAGGGCGCGGCCGCCGCCGGGCACAGCCTCGGTGAACTGACCGCGCTGCACTGGGCCGGCGCCTACGACGAGGCGACCCTGCTCTCGATCGCCGCCGCCCGCGGCCGGATCATGGCCGAGACCAGCAGCGACAACGGCGCCATGGCCGGTGTGATGGCCGGGCCCGAGTTGGTCACGCCGATGCTGGAGGGCGAGCCGGTGGGCATCGCCGGCTACAACGGCCCGCACCAGACCGTCGTGTCCGGGCCGGCCGACGCCGTAGATCGAATCTGCGCCAAGGCCTCGGCCCAGGGATTGACCGCGATGCGGCTGCCGGTGTCCCACGCCTTCCACTCCGAGCTGGTGGCTCCGGCCGCCGATGCGTTGCGGAGCCACCTGGGTACCCACCAGTTCTCAGAGGTGCGACGCCGGGTGGTGTCCACGGTCACCGGTGACACCCTGGCCGCCGACTCGGATCTGCCGGAGCTGCTGGTGCGCCAAGTCCGCGAACCGGTGCGCTTCACCGAGGCGGTGACCGCTCTGGCCGGTGATGTCGACCTGCTGCTCGAAGTGGGGCCCGGCACCATCCTGCGCGGGCTGGCCAGCGAGATCGCCCCGTCCGTCGTGACGATCTCGCTCGAAACCGACAGCAACTCACTGGCAGGCCTGCTGCGAGCGGTCGCGGCGTGCTACGTCCTCGGTGCCCCGGTCCGGCATGCCGAGCTGTACCGGGACCGGTTCACCCGCATCCTGGAACCCGGCAAGCAGTTCCGGTTCTTCGCCAGTCCCTGTGAGCAGGCGCCTGCGGACGAGTTGGGAATGGCGGGGCTGTCGGCCACGCTTGCGGCGCCTGCCAGCACCACGCTGCCGGCCGCCGCGCTCAGCACGGCGCCAGCACCGGTACCGCCCGGCGGCATGCCGTCCCAACCCGAGAGCCCGGCCGCGCCGGGCACGACGGGGCAGGCGCCCGCCGGTCCGCCGCAGAGCGCGGTGGATGTCCTTCGCCGGCTGGCGGCCGAGCGGGCCGAGTTGCCGCTGGAGGCTGTCAGCGCCAGCAGCCACCCGCTGGACGAGCTGCACCTGAGCTCGATCACGGTCGGCCAGATCGTCAACCAGGCCTCGCGTGAACTGGGGTTGACCGCTCCGATGGCGACTTCGACGTTCGCCACCTCCACCCTGGCCCAGCTTGCCCAGATGCTCGATGAGCTGGGTGAGAGCGCTCTAGCGGCCGAGGAGCCGACAGCCGCCGCGCTGGGTGTCGCGCCCTGGGTGCGGGCCTTCGCCATCGACCAGGTGACGGGGGCGGCCGGACCGGCTGCCGGTCCTACGGGCGCCGGTGACTGGGAGGTGTTCGCCAGCGAGCGGCACCCGCTGGCCGCCGGGCTCCGGCAGGCCTTGCTCAGCGCCGGCCTCGGCAGCGGAGTCGTGCTCTGCCTGCCGCGCGACTGCGACGAGAGCCACGTCCCGTTGATGCTGGCCGCTGCCAAGGCGGTGCTGGCTCTGCCGGCGCCGGCTCGCTTCGTGGTGGTCGGCGATCGGCGCGGTGCGGCCGGCCTGGCCAAGACGCTGTGCCTGGAGGCTCCGACGGTGTCGACCACGGTGGTCAGCCTGCCGTTGCCACTGGATCTGAGCGCTGACCGGGTGACGGCCGCGGTAGGCGCAATCGTCGCCGACGTCGCTGCCACCGACGGCTTCAGCGAGGTCAGCTACGACGCTGCGGGGGCTCGCCGGGTTCCGGTGCTGCGCCCGTTGCGGCTCACCCCAGCTGCCGACGGCAAACCGCCGTTGGGCCCGCAGGACGTCCTGCTGGTCACCGGTGGCGGCAAGGGAATCACGGCTGAGTGCGCGCTCTCGCTCGCCCAGGACACCGGCGCGGCGGTCGGCCTGCTCGGCCGGTCCGGCCCGGACGGCGACGCCGAACTGGCTGCCAACCTGGAGCGGATGGCCGCGGCCGGGGTGCGTTACCGCTACGTCCGGGCCGATGTCACCTCTGCCGATGAGGTGAAGGCCGCGGTCGAGGAGATCCGTGACACCCTCGGGCCGGTCACCGGCATCCTGCACGGCGCCGGACGCAATGAGCCGAACTCGCTGCTCAGCCTTGACCAATCCTCCTTCGAGCGCACCCTGGCGCCCAAGATCGGCGGGTTGGAGGCGGTGCTCGCGGCGACCGATCCCGGCTCGCTGCGGCTGCTGGTCACCTTCGGCAGCATCATCGGCCGGGCCGGCCTGCGAGGTGAGGCCGACTACGCCACCGCCAACGACTGGCTGACCGATCTGACCTGCCGGGTCGCCGAGGACTACCCCGATTGCCGGTGCGTCGCACTGGAATGGTCGGTGTGGTCGGGCTCGGGCATGGGTGAGCGGCTGGGGGTGCTGGAGTCGTTGATGCGCGAAGGCATCTCGCCGATCAGGACGGAGGACGGCATCGAGATCCTGAGCAGGGTGCTCGCCGATCCGAGCGCGCCCACCACCATGGTGGTGATGGGCCGCGCGGAGGGGCTGCCGACGATCACGCTCGAGCAGCACGAGATTCCCCTGTTGCGGTTCCTGGACCGGACGCAGGTGTACTACCCCGGCATCGAGCTGGTCGCTGACGCCGACTTGTCGGCCACCGGCGATCTCTACCTTGCCGACCACCTGCTCGACGGCGACCTGCTGTTCCCGGCGGTGCTGGGAATGGAGGCGATGGCGCAGGCCGCCACCGTCCTGACCGGCCACGAGCGACCGCCGGTGCTCACCGACGTGGAGTTCCTGCGCCCGATCGTGGTGCCGGTCGACGGCCACACCACGATCCGGATCGCGGCGCTGGTCACCGAGGACGGCGACGTCGAGACGGTCATCCGCAGCAGTGACACCGGCTTTCAGGCCGACCACTTCCGGGCGACCTTGCGGTACTCCCAGCAGCTGGCCGGGACGGTCAACCCGCCAAGCCCTTCTCAGTTGCTGCCGCTGGACGCGGCCCGGGACCTGTACGGCTCGGTCCTGTTCCAGGGCGGGCGGTTCCAGCGGCTGCGGGGCTACCAGCAGTTGGCTGCCAAGGGCTGCGTCGCCGAGATCGGCAACTCGAGTTCGCAGGACTGGTTCGCGAGCTTCCTCACCCAGGAACTGGTGCTGGCCGATCCAGGGACCCGGGACGCCATGATGCACAGCATCCAATGCTGCGTGCCGGACGCGACGCTGCTGCCGGCCGGCATCGAACGGCTGTACCTGGCCGATCGCCGCGACGTGCAGGGCTGTGAGAAGGTCACGCTGCACGCGGTGGAACGCCTGCGCGACGGTGACACCTACCTCTATGACCTCGATGTCCTCGACGCCGAGGGCAAGCTGGTCGAGCGCTGGGAGGGCCTGCGGCTGCAGGCGGTCCGCAAGCAGGACGGAGCCGGTCCGTGGCTTGCCAGCCTGCTCGGGCCCTACCTGGAGCGGCGTACCGAACTGGGCCTGGACGGCATCAGCCTGCGGTGCGGGGTGGTGCCCGACGGCCCCTCCCCGGCCCACGGCCAGGCCGCTCGGCGGGAGCAGACCGCCCAGGCGCTCAGCTGGGCGCTGGGCGAGCCGACGACGGTGCGCTACCGTCCCGACGGCAAGCCCGAGGTCGGCGGCGGCAGCGAGGTCTCGGCCTCGCACACGGCCGGGCTGACCTTCGTGGTCGCGGGCGGGTCGCAACCGGTGAGCTGTGACGTGGAAGTGGTCACCAGCAGGTCCGAGCAGGACTGGGCCGATCTGCTCGGCCGGGAGCCGTTCGCCCTGGCGCAGCTGCTCGCCGCTGAGCGGCAGGAGGATCTGTCACTGGCGGCCACCCGGGTGTGGGGTGCGGTGGAGTGCCTGCGCAAGGTGGGCAGGGCTCGGATCGAGCCGATCACGGTCGGCGAGCAGCGGGGTGACCGCTGGGTGAGCCTGCGTTCGGGCACGGCCCGGATCACCACGTTCCCGACCACGGTGCGCGATGTCAAGGACACGGTGGTGTTCACCATGCTGACCGAAGGCGAGAACTGACCGTGGAGCAGTACTACGAATACCGGCACCTGGTTGGTTTCGAGGAGACGAACTTGGTGGGCAATGTCTACTACGTCAACTACCTGAGATGGCAGGGCCGCTGCCGGGAGATGTTCCTGAAGGATCGGGCGGCGGCCGTGCTGGAGGATTTGCGCAACGATCTAAAGCTGTTCACGCTCAAGTGCGAGTGTGAGTACATGGTGGAGATCGGCGCGTTCGACGAGCTCTCGATCAGGATGCGGCTGGAGGACCTGACTCAGACCCAGATCGGTTTCGCCTTCGACTACGTCCGGCTTCGCGACGATATGGAGGTGCTGGTGGCCCGGGGGCGGCAGCGGATCGCCTGCATGCGCGGGCCGAACACCGACACCAAGCCGACCAGGGTGCCGGAGGTGTTGCGCGCGGCGCTGGCGCCGTACGCGATCACCTCTTCGGCTCCGGCCGGCAACTACGTGAGCTCGGCGGCGACTCCCGCTAAGACCCCGGCCGATGGCGCGAGCTGATCGGATGCTCGATCCGCGGGCCGGCGGCACACCGGTGGCCCAGGATAGCAACGAGTTCCGGGACGTCATGGGGATGTTCGCCACCGGGATCACGGTCGTCACCGCCAACGGCGACACGACGCCGCACGGCATGACGGCGAACTCGTTCACCTCGGTGTCCTTGGACCCGCCGCTGGTGCTGGTCTGCGTCCTTCGGGACGCGGTCATGCACCAGGCGATCCTGCAGGGCCGATCGTTTGCCATCTCGGTGCTGTCCACCGCTCAGGAGCCGGTGGCCCGCTACTTCGCCGATCGGAGCCGGCCCCGGGGCGATCGGGAATTCGACGTGATCGACTGGACGCCGGGCCGGCACACCGGGGTGCCGATCGTGAGCGGAACGCTGGCCTGGTTGGAGTGCCGGCTGGCAGCGGTCTACGAGGGCGGTGACCACTCGATCTTTCTGGGGGCGGTTCTCGACCTCGGCCGCAGTTTCAGGCGGAACGCGCTACTGTTCTTCGGCGGTGACTTTCACCGATTGGAGTCCGAGCAGCTCTGAGGGCTAACGAGGGCAACTTGTCTCAATGGCCGTCCAACCCCATCTAATACTTGCAAACGGCGTTCAGGCCCTTGGATATTCAGAACAATTTGCCCAAGATTGCCTCTCTCGCAAAACAACCAGGCTGTAGAGTCCCGGCGTATGGCGCGTCGAAGCTACGGACAGATCTGCGGGCTGAGCCGTGCCCTGGAGATCGTCGGCGAGCGCTGGGCGCTGCTCATCGTCCGGGATCTGATCCTCGGACCCAAGCGTTTCACCGACCTGCGGCAGGGCCTGCCGCGGATACCGACCAACGTCCTGTCGGCCCGGTTGAAGGAGCTGGAGCAGTCCGGAGTGCTGCAGCGGCGCATCCTGCCCCGTCCGGCGACCGCGGTGGTCTACGAGCTCACCGACTACGGTCGCGAACTCGACGACATCCTGCTGCGACTGGGCCTCTGGGGCGCCCAGTCGATGGGTCCGCCGGACGACGATGACATCTACACGCCCGCCTCGCTGCTGATGGGCATGCGCGCGCTCTATTGGGCTGCCGGCTCGCCGAAGCCGCCGGTGCCGGTCAGCTACGAGCTGAGGGTCAACGGGGTCGTCATCGGCCTGACCGTGCAGGACGGCGAGCTGGGCCTCGTTGACGGCCCGCAGGCCGATCCCGACCTGGTGATCGAGACCGGCCACGCTCTGGCAGCCCTGCTCACCGGCAGGGTCACCCCGTCAGAGGCCCTTGAAAGCGGCAGCGTCCGGGTGACCGGTGACCCCGAGCTGCTCACCGAGTTCGCCAAGACCTTCCACGTCTGAGCCGTTGCCGGCGCTGCCCCACGCTCAGGGCGGATCAGCCGGCTGGGACGGCGGCGCCAGCCACGCGACGTCGGCCACGTGCGGTCGGGCGTGGGCCCAGTACGCGATCTGGGCCCAGCCCCGCGAGCGCATGTAGCCCCCGATCGACTCCAGGGTGGCTCCCCCGTCATACCGCGCCCAGGTGCTGCCCTCGATGACGGCCAGTTGCAACCGGCTCAGGTCGGTACCCGCCAGCACCTCGAGCTCCGCGCCCTGGGCGTCGATGACCAGCACGTTGCAACCGGCCTGCACCTCGCGCACCGGAATCACCGCGATCGTGTCCTGGCGGATCACCGCCATCGGCGACAGCGGCATCAGCATGCTGGCCTGCTGGTCGTACTCGGTGACGTGCAGCACCACCTGGCCACGCTCGCGGCCGGCCGCGGCCAGCACCACCTCGCGGGCTGGCAGGCCGTCGACGGGGACGGGCAGGCCGGCGTCGAGGTGGTGCAGGTGCAACTGCCGCCGCAACGCCGCGGTGTGGTCGGAATTGGGCTCTACCATCACCAGCCGGCGGAACCCGCACCGGGTCAGGGCCGGCACCTCCTGGCCGACGTGCGCCCCGACCTGCACGACGCCGTCGGTTGCCAGTCCCAGCCGGTTGATCAGAGCCGGCAGCTGATCCTCCCAGCGAGCCGGGGCGTCGGGGTCCTGACATCCTGGCGTGGAGTCCGGCGACTCCGCACCCGCTGCGACCCGTGGCCGCTCGAGCGATGCGGCCACAGCCCGAGGAAGGTCGGGCATCTGTTCGCCTTTCAGTACAGGGCTGCGCTGGCCGCGAAAGCGAGCGGTGCGCGGGCGTGGAACGCCGGGCTTGATCAATCCTCGCTCCGCGCACGCTGCCGGCCACCTCTCCTGTTGCGGACCCGTGCCCAGCTGCCGGCGATTGCCCTTGTTCAGCCGGCACTCTCAGAGGTGGCGCCGGTCGGCGCCACGCTGAGGATGGAAGGAGTCGTCTCACCCGGCCAGCTCGAGCCGGCCGCGCTGAGGAGAACCGATGCCAGTCATCTCAGCCGAGGGCGTGGCCTGCTACCTGCGCCGGCTGCAAGTCACCGATCCCGGCCAGCCGTCGGTCGAGGGGCTGTTCGGGTTGCACCGAGCACATGTCGAGCGGGTTCCCTACGAGGTCATCGACATCCAGCTCGGCCGGTGGACGTCGGTGCAGCCACACCATGCGGTGAACCGGATCCTGCGCGGTCGGGGTGGCTATTGCGTGCAACTCAACACCGCCTTCTCGGTGCTGCTGGCGGCACTGGGCTACCAGGTCACCAGGCATGCCGCCGGAGTCCAGGCCAGCGCCGGGATGCCGGCCGTCAACGCCGACGTCGCGCCGCACATGGCCTTGTCGGTCAAGCTCGACGGACTCGACTGGCTGGTCGACGTCGGGCTCGGGGACGGCCTGCACGAGCCCGTGCCGGCCAGGCCGGGACCCCACCAGCAGGGCCCGTTCAACTACCGGCTGAGCCGCTCGAGGGCCGAACCCGGCGGCCTCCGGCTGGATCACGACCCGCGCGGTTCGGTGACCGGTATCGACATTCGGATGGAGCCGGCCCGCCAGCAGGAATTTCATCGATGGCACCACTACCTGGTGAGCTCGCCGGAATCGCGGCTGGTGCGCGCGCTGACTGTCATGCGCCGCGACGCGAGCAGCATCGACACCCTGACCGGCTGCCTGCTGCGCCGTGTCGACAGCACCGGCCGGACGGTCCGGGAGCTGAGCACCCGGGACGAATGGTTCGAAGCGCTGGCCGACGTCTTCGCCCTCGGACTCACCGACCTCGAACCCGAGCGACGCGAGGCGTTGTGGACCAAGGTGCGAGCCGCCCACGAGTCGTGGCTGGCTCGCAAGGCCGCCAGTCGCGCGTCCTGAGCGTGCTGCCCGCTGACGCCCTGCGTCAGGCGCCCGCCCGGGCCGGCAACTTCTGACCCAGGCTGATCGGCAGCTCGTCCAAGCCGCGGCCCACCCAGGTGTCGCGGCGCACCGGCGCTCCGGCGAGGGCAAGCTCCGGAAACCGGCGCAGCAACCTGGGCAAAGCGATCTGGGCCTCCATCCGGGACAGCGGCGCGCCCAGGCAGAAATGGCTGCCGGCGCCGAAGCTCAGCGGTTGGATGTCGCCGCGGTCAGGGTCGAACCGGTCCGGGTCGGCGAAGCGGCGCGGATCCCGGTTGGCCGCTCCCAGGATGAGCACCAATTTGGTGCCGGCCGGCACCGCGTGACCCAGCAGCCTCAGCTCGGTAGCGGCCCACCGGCTGGTTGCCTGCACCGGCGCCTCGAACCGCAGCGTCTCTTCCACGTAGTTGACCGAGAAGCCCGGTTCGGCACGCAGTCGCCGGGCCAGGTCGGGATGCTGGCAGGCCAGCAGCAGGCAGTGCCCGAGCAGGAAGCTGGTCGTCTCGAACCCGGCGGTCAGCAGCAGCATCATGTTGGCCACCAGCTCCTGCTGGTTGAGCCGCTCCACACCGGAATGCGCCAGCACGCTGATCACGTCGTCGGCCGGCTCGGGCCGGCGGCGCTCGATCAGGGCCACGAAATAGGCGCTGAGGTCCCGCATGGCCGCATCGGCAACAGACAGCGCGTCGAGATTGGTGATTCCCTCCAGTGCGATCGTCACGTCGGCGGCGATCCGGCGAAACCACGCCTGATCCTGCTCGGGCACTCCCAGCAGGGCGCTGATCACCGCGATCGGCAGCCGGGAGGCGAACTCGGCGATGAAGTCGACCGGAGCGCCTGCCCCGCCGGCTTCGGCCAGCCGATCCAGCAGTCGATCGATCAGCTGCTCGATGGCAGGACGCAAGCCGTTGACCCGGCGCGGGGTGAAGCCACTGCTCACCAACCGGCGCATGCGCGCGTGGTCAGGCGGATTGCGGTACAGCATCGAGTCGATATAGCCGCGCAACGCGGGATGCTCGCGCCAGTCAGGGTAGATGGCGTCATAGCTCAGTCCGTCCTGCACCCGCAGCCGGCTATCGCGCAATGCGGCGTCGCATTCGGCGTAACCGACCACGACCATCAGCCCGGGTCGGACGGCGACGACGGCGCCGTGCTCGCGCAACAGCTCATAGCGGGGGTAGGGATGGGTGCGCCCCGGTGACCCGACCAGCTCCCGGATCGTCGCCAACGGCGACTGGCGCGGCGCTGACTCCGTCACGTCACCCCGGTCCACTCACCACGCATCCCGACCCGCCCTCGTCCGGCCGCGCGGCCGGCTCCCGACGATCGTGCGCCGGCCGCCCCGCCGGCGCCTCTTCGGCGATGCGCCGATCTCGGTGGCCTGGTCGGACTCACTCCGAGGACAGCACGCGGTCCACGGCGCGAGCGAATTCGGCGGACGCGGTCGCGTATCCCTGGTGATCGCCCGGGAATTCCACGACGTCGACACCGAGGCGCCGTGCCACCTCACGCGCGGCCACCTGAGGCGCCTGCCCACCGGAGGCCACTCCCACTCCGATCACGATCCTGCTGCTGATCCTGGCCAAGGCCTCGATATCAGGGAGGTAGCCGGCCGCCCGGCGGATCTGATGGGTGAAGAAGTGATCCATGTTGGCCTGCGACCGGCGCATCAACGCGCGGGTCCGCGGCGACATCCGGGACACGTCCGGTAGCTGATCCGCCAGCCGCGGGCTCAGCCGGCCGATCCGGGAGGTGCCAGGCCCGGGGACCGCCTCGATGCCGTCCAGGAACCGGCCCATCGCGACGCCGGCTCCGTGGCGCCGGTGAAGGTCCTCGAGCTCATCGACGAAGTCCTGCCACTGCTGGCTGTAGGGCAACAGCGTCATCGCCGCGGGCTCGTGCGCGATCAGGGCCCGCACCTGCTCAGGGTGCCGGGCGGCCAGCTCCAGCCCGACCAGGCCCCCGCCGCTGGAGCCGAGCACGTAGGCAGGCTCCGAGCTCAACGCTGTCAGGATCCGGTGCGCGTCGTCGGCCAGCACCTCGATGCCGACATCCGCGGCCGGACCGTCCAGCACGCTGCGCGACAGGCCTCGCATGTCATAGGTGACCGTCAGGTACTTCGCCGCGAGCCGGGTGGCCAGCCCGGCCATGGCGCGCGCGTCGGCGGCCGCGCCGGCAATCAGCAGCAGCATCGGCCCGCAGCCCCTGACCTCGCAGTGCAGCCGCGCGCCGGGCACCGCCACCGTCTGGGTGCTGGTCGCGCTCATCGACTGCCTCTCTTCTCGGCCTGCGGTCGGGGCAGCGACATCATGCCCGACCAGCGCCACGCTCAGCGCTGCCAGGGCCGTCAGGCGACAGCTCCCAGCCGGGTCACGGACGGAACAGCGCCGGGTCCATGGTGCGCAGGTTTTCGGCGAGGATGACCGGAAAGCCCATCAACCGCAGCAGATCCCGGTGCAGGTCGATGCCCGGCGCGATCTCGATCAGGACGATGCCGTCGGCGGTGATGTCGAAGACGGCCCGCTCGGTGATGATCCTGGCCTGCTGACCGCGCCGCACCCCCGCGCCAGCCCGATAGGTGATCAGCTCGACCTCGGGAACGAACTTGGTGACCTTGCCCTCGCGCCGCACGCTCAACCGGCCGCCCGCGCTGCTGACCTGGAGGCCCTGGGTGGTGAAGGTGCCCGCGAAGACCAGCCGACGGACGCTTTCAGCGATATCGGTGAAACCCCCACCGCCGGGGCTGGCCTCGCCGAACCGGCTGACATTGACATTGCCGTCCGCGTCGATCTGAGCGAAGGCCAGCACCGCGAAGTCGCAGCCGCCGCCGTGGATGAAGTCGAACTGGGATCCGCCGTCCAGCAGCGCCTCGGGTGAGTAGTTGGCCGAGAACTGCCAGCCGTTCATGACCACCCCGCCGAACGGCCCGTGTTCGGTGGTGAAGACGTAGTCGTTCACCCGGCCGCCGTCCAGGCTGCCGTCCTCGGCCATCGCCAGGATGGCGTCGGAGGATCCGCCGAATCCCAGGATGGTGGTCTCACCGACCCGGAGTTCCTGGGACACCCGGCGGGCGATGACCTTGTCCGCTCCGGCCGGCAACCGGGGCAGCCGTTGAACGGCGTCGGGAACCGGTGCCAGGTAGCCCGGGTCTGACAGCACATCGGTGCCCACCGGCTGGCCGGTCACCGGTACCACGTGGTCGACCAGCGCACCCGGGATCCGCACCTGCTGAGCGGCCCGGCTGCCGCGCGGCACGATCCTGCCGACTTGGGCGATGACAGTCCCGCCGCTGGCCTTCACCGCCAGTGCCAGGGCCAGATTGGCCGAGGTGAGCGGCAGATCCTCGAACGAGAGGTTGCCGTGCTCGTCGGCCGAGCTGGCCCGCAGGATCGCGACGTCCAGGGGCCAGCTCGGATAGAACAGGAACTCCTCACCGCGAAACCGCACCACCTCGACCAGGCCGTCCCGGGCCGACGGAGTGAACCTGCCGCCACCGTGCCTCGGGTCGATATAGGTGCCCAGGCCGATCCGGGTCAGGTAACCCGGGCTGCCACGGGCCACCTCGCGCAGCCAGTGCATGCTGGCGCCGATCGGCCAGCTGTGCGCTTGTACCAGGTCGTTGCGGATCAGCTCGGTCAGCGCCGGGCGGGCGCCGGTGACCGGATGCCGTGGGTTGATATAGGAGCCGGAGATGATCCGAGCCATCAGGCCCGGCCGGGCGACGTGGTCCATGCCGCCGATACCCATCGCGTCGCCGACGGCGCACGGGAAGTAGAACGTCAGCTGCCGTGGCGAGCCGGTCCGTTCGAAGCGCTCACCGAGCGCACGCAGCACCGCGTCCGGGGTGATCCAACCGAGCACCCCGGTGCAGGCCACCGCCTGGTGGTCGGTGATCACAGCCACCGCGGCCGACAGATCGCATACCTTGCTCCGCGACCGAGCCGGCCGGCTCATGGAGCCTGATCGCGTTCAGGGCGGCTGAACCTGTCAAAACTGAGCTGAGCGGTGCTCGTCAGGCCGTCCAGGCCGAACATCGGTGAGGTCCGGGCATCCATGCCTTCGGCGGCTCCTGCCTCGACCAGCGCGCGCTTGGTCGAAGCGACCGCGTGCGGCGGCAACGTGGCAAGCCTGAGCGCGACCCGCATCGCGTCCCGCAGCGCGTGGCCCGGCTCGCTGATCTCATCCACCGCGCCGATGCGGTGCAGTTGCCGGCCGGACAGCGGCTGCTCACCCCATGCCAACCGCCTGGCAGCAGCCGGCCCCACCCTGGCCACCAGACTGTGCAGTCCCCATGGCGGCACCCAGCCCAGCCCCACCTCCGGCAACTGCCAGCGGGCCTGCGAGGCACTGATGACCACATCGCAACTGGTGGCCAGCAGAAAGCCGCCGCCCAAGGCGAAACCCTCCACCGCGGCCACCACCGGAATGTCGAGCTGCGCCAGCATCCGAGCAAGGCGCCCGGTCCGGTCCTCGTGTCGCACCTTCTCGGTGGCCGGCAGCCCGGCGAGCTCCGTCAGGTCCGAACCGGAGCAGAAACCCGGTGGTGATCCGGTCAGCACAACCGCCCGGGTGTCCGGACTGTCATCGAGCTCGAGCAGCATCGCCGCGAGCCTGCTCACCAGTCCCGCGCTGAGCGCGTTGCAAACCGCCGGCCGGTTCAGCCGCAGCACCGCCACCGCGCCGCGGCGGTCGCTGAGCACCGGGATCTCGGCGCCGTCGGACATCGCAGTTCCTCCCACGAAGTGAAGCCTGCCGCCGTCGTGGCCTTGTCCTTGAGAGGTTCAAGGCACGACGCCGGCCGCCCACCCAGGGCCGCACGGTGGCAGCGCGGGCGAAAGGAAGAAACGTCTGAAACGTCGCCGGTGAACAGGCCCGGCTACTTTCCAGCCAGCAGCTGGCCACTGCATCCTGCCTGCGTCCGAGCGGTGGAACATCTTCGCCAATGCCGTTGACCGAGTTGGCAATCCGCACAGTTGCCGATCCATCCGGGCTCGCGCAAGCTGGCTAGGACGGCGCGGGCCAGCTAGCACCAGGAATTGGCGCCATCGGCTCGGACCGGCACCGCTCGTCTAGAACTCAAGCGCCGGTTCCGCACGTGGAGAGATGCTCCAGGAGCTGGTGAATGGAACGGTCGTTACCGACATCCGCCAGAGCCATCACTGCTGGAGTGCACCGGCTGACCGCACCCGCAGTACCCATCGCTGGCGCCATGTTCATGTTGACAAGCCCCGGCCAACGGTTCTTGGACATCGTTTTATCTAGGAGGAGAATGTGTTGACGACCGAAGTTCCGACGCGGGCTGAACTGGTTCAGCGTGCGTCCGAACTGGCACCGCTCATTCAGCAGCATGCTGCCTGGGCTGAGGAGAACCGGCGGATCAGCGACGAGGCGATCGAGGCCATCGCGGCCGCCGGCATGTTCCGACTGCGGACCCCGGCCCGGTACGGGGGCTACGAGGTCGACACCCGCACCCTGGTGGATGTCGCCGCCCAGCTCGGCCGGGCGGACGGGTCCACCTCCTGGGCGGCGTCGGTGTACTGGATCCCGACCTGGATGGCATGCCAGTTCCCCGATCAGGTGCAGGACGAGGTGTTCTCGACTCCGGATGTCCGGATCTGTGGAACGCTGAGCCCGACCGCGATGGCGACCCCGGTGGACGGCGGTGTCGTGGTCAACGGCAAGTGGGGTTTCATCAGCGGCGCGCCGCACGCTCACTGGCAGGAGATCGTCGCGATCCAGGTGGGTCCGGACACCGAGCCGATGCCGATCATCGCGCTGGTTCCGATGTCGGACCTGATCATCGTCGACGACTGGTACACCTCGGGCCTGAAGGGCACCGGAAGCGTCAGCACCGTCGCCAACGAGGTGTTCGTTCCGCAGGAGCGCATCATGCCATTGCCGGCGATCCTGCAGGGCCAAGGCGCTTCCAAGCTCAACGCCAAGTCCCCGATCTACAACGCGCCGCTGCTGCCGGTCGCGTCGGCCTCGTCGGTGGGCACGGTGCTCGGTCTCGGGCTCGCCGCCCAGGACGCCTTCCTCCAGCGGCTGCCGGAGCGCAAGATCAGCTACACCACCTACGACAGCCAGGGCGATGCCCCGCTCACCCACCTTCAGGTCTCGGACGCCTCGATGAAGATCGACGAGGCTGAGTTCCACGCGCACCGGCTTGCCTCCGTGGTGGACACCAAGTGCGCCGAGCGCTCGGAGTGGAGCATCGGGGAGCGGGCCAAGGCGCGTGCCGACATGGGCGCGGTGTGCAAGCTGGCCAAGGATGCCGTCGAGATTCTCAGCTCGGCCAGTGGCGGCTCCTCGATCTACTCCGACGTGCCGATGCAGCGGATCTCGCGTGACGTCCAGGCCATCAACCTGCACGCCCTGATGCATCCGGACACCAACTCCGAGCTCTACGGCCGCATCCTCTGCGGCAAGGAGCCCAACACGCTCTACATCTGAGCAAGCCCGGTACCCCACGACCGGTATCCACGACGACACCGATGGTCTGTTGACCATCGGTGTCGTCGCGTTGCGGCCCCCCGCGGTCGGGCTCGCTGATCCCTAGCGAGCCCGGCCGCTCACACCGATCGTCCTACCCACCCTGGCCGCCGGGGGCCGCTCAGCGCCGATCAAGGCCACTCGGCGCGGGCTCGCCTTCGAGCCCGAGGTCTCAGCACTGAGCACCACTCACCGTGCGGCAACGAGCAGCCGCTCTCTGCGCGGACGCCGCTACGGACCGGCTCACCCCGCCGCCAGCGGCAGCTGGAGGGCCGGTGGTCGGGTTTGCCGCGCTGGATCCACCGGAGGGGCCATATGACCGCGAACCGAGGGGCGGCATTCGATACGGCGGCCGTCGTCCGGGCAAGGGGTGCGCGAGCAGCCCACGGGCCGGTCGCAGCCAATCGGGATCCACTTCGGGAATGTGCGCAATCAGCACGCCTCGCGGGTGCTGCCACCCATCGCTCGACTCTTATCCTATGGCGTCAGCGGGGGCGGGGGGCGGGGTTCGCTATTCTGAGCCGGCCTGCGCCGCTTCGTAGGGCGCGCGGCACTCGATGATGCTCTTGACTGCGCAACAAACGCCGGCGTATGCATATTCAAGGCACGCCGGCAGTGTCGAAGATCAGCTTCGCTGAAGTACCGGCGCGTGGATCTCCCCCGTCTCACCCAATCGTAAGATCCACGCGCCGGAAAGCACCAGGTTAAACCAGCCAACTGTGCTTATAATTCTCCAAACCTGCCCTAGGGATACTGAATGTCCTAAATCGAATAGGTAGAGATCAAGAACTTGCAAATGAAACGCCTGCCCAAGTCTTGCCCTCAACGTGCGCTTTACCGTTTAAGAGTGATCATTTCTCCGGAGCCTGCATTAGTGGCGAGCCATTTGACCACTTCATCAATGCGCAATTCGCTTCTATTATGTCTGGATTTGCTACTTTCGACGTTTAGCAGGCATTTGGCGCGGCCCTCCTGATGCTCACGCCGTCGGCAGCCGGCCGAGTTGCGAGCGGGCCTTGCCCCAGGTGGCACGCAGCGTCGGGCGCTGGTGGCGAAAGTGCCCGGCCGGCGCCGTCGCCGGTTCGCAGCGATAAGCGAGAACTCCCCTGTAATACAACGGATAGAGTTGTCAGCAACCCCCATGCTTGCGCCTGGCAAGCGCGATTCTGATAGCCGTCGCGCGGTCTCGGCCAGCAACCGAAGCTCCCTCGCGGACCTGCTCGACGCGGTCGCAAGCACCCTGCGGCGCTACGTGCCCCGCATCCGGCTCGGCTCGCACACCCACCCCTATCGGCCCCCGCGCACTCGCCGGCCAGTAAGTACCGAGCATCCGCTCCGGCCTCGGCAGGCGGAGCCGATATTGGAGGCCTGCAGACACCATCCAATGCTTCTTCGCATGTGCGCAACCTTCCTGCTAACTTCCCTTTCGGCGGCCGGAGCGGCAGACTAAAGGTGGCCCGCAGCGACAGCTCGACTGCAGTGGGTTACCCTCGAAGGCAGTATGTCTCTTTTACACACAAGGTGCTAAGGTCGGCCTCGATCCAGCTCGGCCAATGCAGCAGGTACTCATCAAGAATGCCAGGGTGGGCACAGTTATGTCATTGTCCAGGACAATTAGCGTATTGGCTGAATTGAAAAATGCGAGTGGCGTGTTTTTGTTCGCTCGAATGGCGCAGGACTTTGCACCGAGTGAAGTAGTTACGCAGCGCTGTTATGCAGTAAATCGTAGCGACGGCTGGTAATGCATGTCGTGACCCCCTCATTCTTGCTCTTTCATTTAGCCACTCATGCATCCATAAATCGATGCCGGACTCGAACTTGGTCAACCAGATCCAAGGAGGAACTGTGCAAACTGCCGTCGAACGTGTGATCACAAACATGTGGGATCGGTACGACGAACCGTTGTCCCTCGAAGAAATGGCAGACATGGCGGTGTTCAGCAGGTTCTACTTCTCCCGGGTCTTCCGCAGCATCACCGGCACGTCGCCGGGCAGGTTCCTGACGGCCATCCGGCTCTACAAGGCCAAGAGCCTGCTGCTCGAGACCACCACGAGCGTCACCGACATCTCCTACCAGGTTGGCTACAACAGCCCTGGCACGTTCTCAAGCCGGTTCACACGCAGCGTCGGCATCTCACCGGCGCGCTACCGCTACCTGTCCGAAACGGGCATTCCGGCTCCCGAGTACCCGCTGGTCACCGGCCAGCACCTCGGCGGGCTCCGCGGCTCGGTGACGGCTCCGCAGACCGACGTGCCGACCCGGGTGTACGTGTCGCTGTTCGACAGCACCATCCCGCAGGGCACTCCGATCGCGTGCGCGGTGCTCGACGGTGAAAGCAGTTTCGAACTCCTCGGGGTGCCGGAGGGGCAATGGTTCATCCACGCGACCGCGGTGGCCGTGCGCAACCTCGACCCCCGCCCGTGGATGCGCAAGCCGGTGTACGTGGCCGCCAGCCGGCCGGTCAAGGTCGTGGCCGGGCGCACCGTGACCGCCAACGTCGAACTTCGCCCGCCCCGCCTGACCGATCTGCCGATCCTGCTTGCGCTGCCCGAACTCGACAGCCGGACGCCCGTGGTGCCCTCAGCGCTCGCAGCGCCAGACGCGGAGCCCGACACCGGCTGGCAGCGACCGCGCCCGCTCGACACCACCAGCTCCGGCAAGGCCCTGGCCGGCACTTCCCGCCTGGCGGCGACCTGAGGTGGCCCGGCCGCGACCCGGCCAGCCGCGGTCGCCAACAGCACATCGGAGCGGGTACACCTGGTGGTCAGGTGTACCCGCTCCGGCTGTGGTCACCCGGGTGTGTGGGCCGTGGAGCGCTTCTGGCCCAGGCGCGGATCGGGCCCGCAGCCGGCCCGCTCGGCAGCAGCCGCTGATGGCCGCAGCCCGCAGGGCAGCCGGTGGGCAGTAACCCCTCCGCAGAAACGCTGAAGGCCCCCGCCCTCACCGCGCCGAACACTCGGCGTCCGGCGAGCAGGACGGGGGCCTGCCAGCGACAGCGCGCTCAGACCACGGAGTGGACCAGCATCGGAAGCCCGCCACGAACCCGCAGCGAGAGCATCGGCTCGGGCACCACCCGGTAACCGGGCAGCTTGGCCAGCCGTAGCTGCCGCACGACCGAGGAGATGACGAAGACCGCCTCCATCATGCCGAGATGGTTGCCCACGCAGAACCGCGGTCCGGCGCCGAACGGGATGTAGGCATAGCCCGGCCGGTTGGCCGTCCGACTCGGGTTGAAACGCTCCGGGTCGAATCGCTCGGGGTCGGTCCAGAACTCCGGATGCCGGTGCATCGTGTACGGGCAGACCACCACGTCGGCGCCGGCCGGCACGTGATAACCGCCGACCTCGTCATCGGCCTGCGCCAGCCTCGGCAGGATCCAGACCGGCGGGTAGAGCCGCATCACCTCTTCGACCACCATGGAGGTGTAGGTCAGGCGATGCAGGTCCTCATACGTCGGCGATCGGTCTCCGAGCACCTCGACAGCCTCGTCGTGCAGCCGCTGCCAGACATAGGGATGCTTGTCGATCAGGTAGAACGTCCAGCTCAAAGTGCTTGCCGTGGTCTCGTGCCCGGCCAGCAGCAGGGTGACCAGCTCATCGCGCATCCGCTGCTTGCCCACCACCGGATCCGGTTCTCGCCGGGTCGAGTCGATCAGCCGCGACATCACGTCATCGCCACCGCCGCCGCCCTCGCTGTTGCGGGCGAGCCGGTCGGCCACCAGCGCGTCGACGACAACCTCGAGGTTCTGCCGGGCCTTGCGAAAGCGCAGCTGCTTGGGCAGCGGCACCCACATCGGCACCTTTCCCAGCGACACCATCTCGAACATCGCCTGGTCCTGGACGGCCTCGAACGAATGGCCGACGCCGGCGTAGGCGCTGAGGTCGGCGTCGAGCAACGCCTGGCCCAGCACGCCCAGGGTCAGGCCGGTCATCTCCTGGGTGATGTCAACCGCCCCGCCACCGGCATGGTTTCGCAACCGCTCCACCAGCCTGTCGGCCTCGGCCGCGATCACGCCGGCCTGCTGGGCGATCCGCTTGGCCTGGAACACCGGCTGGATCATCTTGCGCTGCTTGCGCCACAACTCGCCGTCGCTGGTCAGCAGGCCGTCGCCGATCGCGCGCTTGGCCTCGACCAGCCCGATGCCCTTGTGGTAGTTGCCGGCGTTGTCAGCCAGAACATGCTTGGCGTACTCGGGATTGTTGAACAGGTACAGGGTCTTCGGGCCGATCGACAGCCGAACCGCGTCACCGTAGTTCGACGCTGCCAGGTTCATCAGCCCCAGCCGGTCCGAAGTCAACTTGGTCAGCAGCCCGAGGGTTGCCGTGCGAGGCGGTCCGGGCGGCGTACGTCGCGGCAGACCGAGCGTGGGGGTCGGTCCGGCCATCAGCTAGATCCGTCCCAGGTTGACGAAGGCATCGGCGATCCGCTGCCGCCAGAGCTCGTAGACTGGCAGGTCATCGACCGCGGGGCCCTCCGGGCGAAGGTCGGTGCTGGCCTGCGATGCCTGCTCCGGGGTCATGCCGCAGAACACCTGGGTGGCCAGTCGGGTGTGCGGGACAACCAGACCGGCTTCCAGCCGGGCGGTCGAGGCGAAGGCCGAGCCCTGGGCGACCTGCGGGCGGTACTTGCCCGCGCGGTCCCAGAACGCGAGCAGCTCTTCCTCACCGGCGCCACCGGCGTAGGTGGCCGCCAGGCCCGCGCCGCTCCAGAGGTCGGGCTGACGGGACTCGGGGAACTTCTCGATCATGCTGGCCACCAGCTCGGCCTCGGTGCCGCCGACGAACCACAACGCCCGGCCGATGCCCTGATCGATCGCGTGATTGGCGTACCACTGCTGGCCTTCGGTCGGCCACGGGAACCCCGGCTCCTGATACTGCCTGGTCACGTACTTGTCAGTCTTGAAGTAGGCCTGATGAAACCCGAAACCGTCCAGCACCAGCCATCGCATCAGCGGATCGGCGACGGTGATCCGTGACCACCGAAAGCGTGGCAACCTTGCCATCGCCCACCCCACGCCGATGTAGGCCATGTAGGCGTGGTGACCAGCCCGGCCGGCCAGAAACTTCGACACATTACGGCTGCCGCCTACCGGCAGGCCGTCTAGCACGGCGTAACCCATCGCCGCGCCTTCGTAGGCAAAGCCTTTGAATTGCGGCGCAATCTGCTCCAGCTGCTGCTCGCACTCGGCTACCGTCCGGGCCTGCACGGCGTAGCCGTAGCCAGTCAGGAACGAGGCGCCCACCGTCTCCAGCAACTGCTTGGCAGCTGGGTCTTTCTCGTTGAAACCACGGACATCCAGCTTCGTCGCGGACATGTTCGGGGTAAGGATGCGGCGCCGGAGCGCCCTCAAGCCGGGCAATTTTTTCTCCCTCGACGGTCAACACGACCTAGAGTTCTCGATGAACGAATGCTTGCAGCGCCGGATAAAAGGTGCTTACTCCGTTGTGCCTACTCATCGATTCGCCGCCGGCAGGCCGCCGGCGACTCGCGCCATCAGGGGCCCGCGAGCGCGACTCAGGACGCCGTGAAATGCGCGCGGATGCGCCGGCGCCAGATCTCGTACTGGGGCAGCGCGCCGCTGCCGTCCGGCCCGACCTCGGTGCGGTCGGCCAGCGCGCTGGCTCCCTCGATGGACAGGTCGGTCAGTTGCTCGTTGGCCAGCACCGTGTGCTCGGGAACGAAGCCGGCGTGGGTACGGGCCTTGACGGCGAACACCGCTCCGAGCGCGAGCTCGGCCCAGTGTTCGTCGGCGTACTTGCGCAGCTCGGCCATGCCCTCGGGCGGGCAGCCACCCGCGAACGTAGACGCCAGACCCACTCCGCTCCACAGGTCGGCCTGTCGACCTGGGGCGAAGCGACGCACCGCCGCGTTCACCTTGTCCGGGTCACCGCCCGAGATGAACCACAAGGCCCGGCCGATGCCCTGGTCCACCGCGCGCGGAAAGTACTCCGGTGAGCCCTGCCACGGGTAGGCAGCCGGAATCTCCTGCCGGTCGACCCAGCGTTCGGTGTCGAAGTAGGCGCGGTCGAAGCCGTAGCCGTCCACCGCCAGCCAGCTCATCATCGGGTGGTAGCGCGAGGCCAGGTCGGGCAGCACTTTCCTCCACAGGGGACGGGGCAATCTTGCCATCGCGAAGCCGATGCCGATGTAGGCAAGCAGGAGGTGCTTCTCGCCCGCCCCGCTGAGCAGCTCGCGGGTGCGGTTGCCGCGGATGGTGTCAAGGATGGTGTACGCCATCGTCGCGCCCTCGAAGGCGAAGCCGCGCTGCTCCTCGTCGACCAGGCGCAGCCTGCGCTTGACGTCGGTCAGGTCATGGGCGGCGATGGCCCATTCGAATCCGCACACCACAGCCTGCGGCACGGCTTCGAGCCGATCGGTGGCCAGGGTGGGGGGCACTGGGAAGCCGCGGCCGGCGAAGCTCACATCCTCGAGCGACGGGGCAAGCACCAGTCCTCGAATCGAACCGAGAATCGTAGGCAATGTCTCTCCTCATGTCGTAACGGGCCTTGGCGTGCTCCCCGTCACCCGGAAGCTGACACCTGGCCACCGGTACCGTCCGAATCGAGCGCAGACGGCAGGATCACAGCACGCTCGAATGACGAGTCGGCCCGCCCGGAGTGCGGAGAGTCGATCCGCATTCGGGAAATACTGACCGTCGCCGGCGTCCAGCGCGTCTTGACATGTGCCGTACCGGTCGGAGCTTATGCCCTGGATCTTTCGTCACCCGGCCCACCCGGCGCCGGCGACACACCGCAAGCTCGAAGAGGCCGGTCCCCTGGAGCGGTGTGATCCTCGAGCTCCAGGGGTGGCGTGGGTCCAGCGGTTAGGAACTGACGCTTTCTAACTTGGCATCAGAACAAGTTCAGCAGGCCCAGAAAGGCAATAGTCATGGTCGACGTCCAACCGGTTCAATCCCCACCCACCACCATCGATAGTTCACGGCGCAACCGGGCGCTGCTGATCGGGTTCCTTGCCGGGCTCGCAATGGCTGTGCTCTGGTCGTACAAGTTCGTCGACACCACCATCGGTCAGAACATCGCCAAGGCCGGACTGGGTCATGACGCCGAGACGACGCCGATCAGCGGGTTGCTCTCCGGCGCGATGTTCGCCTTCGTGACCGGCGTCGCGGGGTCGTTCACCGCCTGCAACATCGCGGTGTTCGGCGTTGTCGGGCCGATGGTCGAGCAGCAGCAGAGCCGGCGGCAGACGCTGCGGTCGATGCTGCGCCCGATGGGCTGGCTGGTGGCGGGCATGCTGCCGGTCTCAGCGCTCTACGGCGCGATCGGCGCCTGGTGGGGACCCAGCATCCCGCAGTTGTCCACCGACATGATGGGCACCATGCCGGTGCGGCTGGTGCAGTCCTCGGTGGTGTTCGGCCTGATCGGGCTGGCCCTGCTCTACCTCGGGCTCGCCGAGCTGCGGCTGGTGCCGGACCCGCTGGCCAAGCTGGAGCAGCGCTACCCGAACGCCCGGCTGGTGGTGCTGGGGGCGCTCATCGGCGGCTTCCTGATCGGACGGCCGTTCCCGCTGTTCCACAAGATGTTCGTCTACGCCGCCGAGAACAACAACCCGGTCTACGGCGCCTCGATCTTCGTGCTGCAGTCGCTGGGCAACATGCTGATCATGGGGATCCTGTTCGCGTTGCTGACCATGATCGGCCGGGGCTGGCTGGTGCGATGGATGACTGCCAAGCCGGGCCGGATCGCCACCGTCACGGCGACCACATTCCTGGCCGTCGGCGTCTTCACCGTCGTCTACTGGACCATCCGGGTGCCGGCGATCTTCGGCTACGGCTGGTTCCCAACGATGCCCTACAACGGTTAAGGTCTGTTTCTCCCGATTGGCGGTCGCGAACAGTAAGCTTGCTGAAACCGCGAGTGACCATCAGGGCCCGGCCGAGAGGATCCGCATGGAAAGCGCCGCCCTACTGAGCTTGCGGTTCAACCCCGAGGCGGACCTGCTGGCGGCCACCCGGGAGTGCGAGGCCGATGTCTTCCTGCGGGCCTACGGCAACACCCGGCAGCAGCTGCAGGACGAATACGGGCCCTACGATGATGCCTCGGTGTTCATCGCTCTGACCAATGACAGCGGTGACGTGCTCGGCGCCTGCCGGTTGATCCGGCCCACCGAGCTCGGGCTCAAGAGTCTGGACGACGCGGCCCGGCCGCCCTGGTCACTCGACGTGGCCAGGTCGGTGCGGGCCGCCCGGCTTGATCCGATGCAGACCTGGGACGTGGCGACGCTGGGTTGCCGGCGGGGGCTCAAGGGGCCGGGCAAGCTGGCTGGGGCCGCACTCTTCCACGCGCTGGTGCAGGTGGTCCGGGCCAACCAGATCCGGTCCGCGGTGATGATCATCGACGAGCGGGTGCGGGCCCTGCTGGCCTCGGCGGGCATGACCGGCCACACGCTGCCCGGCGCCCAGCCGTCCCGCTACCTCGGCTCGGCAGCCAGCACGCCGGTGTACCGGCACTGCGACGAGGCCTTCGACCAGCAGCGCATCACCAACCCGGAAGCGCACCGGCTGTTCACCCAGGGCATCGGGCTGGACGGCATCCGGGTACCGCCGCTTGCCGAGTTCCGGTTCGTCGAGCGGTCCACCGTGGACGCCGGTTCGGCGCTGGCGGTCGGCGCCTCGGTCTGACGGCCACAAGCCTGACGGCCACAAGCCTGACGGGCACAAGCCTGACGGCCTCGGCCTGACGGCTACAGGTTCGGCGGCTACGGTCCGACAGCGCCCGCGAGGATGCCCTTACGGATCCAGCCGCTGACCGTCCACCGGAAGCGAGTCGAACCCGCCGTCAGACACCGTGGTGCGGTCCCGGATCCAGAACTCGACATCAGCGGCCGGCATCGGCTTGGCTACGTGATAGCCCTGCAGGACGTCCACGCCCATCGCGATCAGGTCGGCAGCCGTCGCGGCGTTCTCCACGCCCTCAGCAACCGTCCGCAGCCCCAGCGCCTGCGCCATCTGGAAGGTGGAGGCCACGATCATCCGGCTGCGGGTGTCGGTGTTCATGGCGGCGATGAAGGAGCGATCCATCTTCAGCTCCTGCACCGGCAGGTCGCGCAGGTAGGACAGTGAGGAGAAGCCGGTGCCGTAGTCGTCGATCGCGATCTGCACCCGGTGCGCCCGGATGTCTCGCAGGATGGTGCGGGCCCGCGCCGGCTCGGCGATGAAGCAGTCCTCGGTGACTTCGATGACCAGGCTCTCGGCCGGCAGCTTGGCCTGGGCGATCGCTTCGTACAGCTGGGGCAGGAAGACCCCGCTGAGCAGTTCCGGGGGCGCGCAGTTGAGCGAGACCCGCGGCTCGAGGCCGCTGAGCCGCCAGCGACGCAGGTCCTCCACCACCATCCGGCCGACGGCCAGCGACAGCGGCAGCATCAACCCTTCCCGGCGGGCCGCTGCCAGGAAGGCGATCGGGTGCAGCAGCCCTCGCTGCGGGTGCTGCCAGCGAACCAGCGCCTCCAGCCCGCAGACCCGCTGGGTCGCGGCATCGATCTGCGGTTGGTAGTGCAGCACCAGTTGGCCTTCGGGGATCGCCTTGCGCAGTTCCTCGGCCAGCTGCAGCTTCTTGCGGGAGAAGTCGTCACTGTGCACGTCGTAGAGGACCGCGCCGGCCCGGGTCGCCTTCGCCTGGTACATCGCCACGTCCGCCCGGCGCAGCAACTCCACGCTCTGGGTGTCGTTCTCCGAGCGCACCGTGATTCCGATCGAGGCATTCGTGCTCAGCTCGATGCCCTCGACCAGGGTGGGTTGCAGCAGCACCTCGAGGATCATCTGAGCGGTTTCCAGCAGGACCAGCGCGTCGTCGCTGGCCATCACGATCGCGTACTCGTCACCGCCCAGCCGCCCGATCATCACCGAGGACGGCAGCGCCTGCCGCATCCGGTGCGCGGCCAGTTGCAGGACCGAGTCCCCGGCGGCGTGACCGAGGGTGTCGTTGACATCCTTGAACCCGTCGAGGTCGAGCAGCATCAGCGCCAGGGGCCGCTCGGACGCCAGCTCGGCGTCCAGCTTGGCGATCACCGAGCGCCGGTTGGGCAACAGGGTGAGGTCATCGGTGCGCGACAGCGCGAAGGCCTCGGCGGCGCCCTTGGCTTCGCGCAGCGCCAGCACCAGCCGGCCGCCGGCGGCCAGCAGGGTGATCACCGCCGGCCAGGTGAGGTACGGGCCCAACCCGCTGTGCGGGCGCACCGCGAGCACCGCGATCGCGATGAAGGCCGGCCCGACCATCAGCAGGGCTCCCGGACGCCGGGGCAGCGCCTTGAGCACCTCGGCCCCGGGCCGGCAGGCTGCCTCGACGATCAGCGCGAAGCCCGCCGCCCAGAGCAGGCCGTCCACCACGTTGAAGCCGTAGGTGCCGTCGGAGAGGTTGAGCACGAAGTTGAGGTCCGCGATCGCGAACAGCGTCAGGCCCAGGCACAGCACCGCTGACTTCTGCCAGCTGCGACGCACCCTCAGCACCACCTGACCGACCACCAGCAGGATCAGGGCGATATCGATCATCGGGTAGAGCATCGCCAGCAGCAGCGGCACCCCGTGGCCACCGACCGCGCCGCCCACCTGGACCAGCAACGGGCTGCCGGCCAGGCACGCGGTGCCGCCACACACCACGATCGCCTCGAGCCAGCCGTCCACAGCCGCGGTCAGGCGGTGCGCGGTGTCGATGATCAGGTAACCGGCGATGCCGACGTAGGCGGCCAGGAACAGCCACTCGCCGGGGGCCGGGAACTGCGTCAGATCAGGTTCGGAGGAGCTGGCGTTGAGCACCACGGAGCCGGCGGCCCACAGGGTCAACGCGGCGAACAGCACCCACAGCGCGCTGCGGCGGCGGCGGCGGGCGGCGGCCGCGACCGCGATCCGCAGCAGGATCAGCACGAAGAAGACCGCGAGGGTGAGGATATGGGCGACCTGCACCATGTCGGTCGGGCCGTTGGCGCCTACCAGGTTCAGGGTGAAGCCGACCGAGATGACAACCCAGGTGGCGATGCCGAGTAGCCGGACGGCGTGCGCGGCCCGGGCCTCGCGCCGTTCAATCCCGCTGGACATATCACCCCCATCTCCACGCTCGTCAGAGACACCTTGTCTGCTGATCGACAGTTCTTGAACCGATCTGAATACCGACGCTGTGATCAGGAGGCCACCTCGGCCCGGATGATCACGTCGTCGAGCTCCGCCAGTCCGCTGCCCTGGTGCGCCAGCAGCCATTCGGTCGCCTGGACGGCCGGCATCGGAGCGGCGACGTGCCAGCCCTGAGCGCCGTCGCATCCGAGCTCGCGCAGCAACCGCCACTCACCCTCGGTCTGCACGCCTTCGGCGATCGCTCGCATTCCCAGGGCATGGGCCAGCTCGGCGATGGCCCGGACGATCCCGGCCGACGAGCGGCTCTCACCCACCTGGCATACGAACGCCCGGTCGATCTTGATCTCGCTCACCGGCAGCGCCCGCAGCCGCAGCAGCGAGGAGTAGCCGGTGCCGAAGCCGTCCAGGCTCAGCGTCACCCCCATCGCGTCCAGGTCACCGAGCACCTCGTCGAGCTCATCGCTGGGCCGTGCCAGCACCCGCTCGTCGATCTTCAACTGCACCATGTCGGGCGGCAGTGCGTAGCGGTTCAGGCCGGTGCGCACCAGCTCGGCCAGCCGGCCCTCGAGCAGGTCGCTCAGCGCGACGTTGACGGTCACCGGCACCGACAGGCCGAGCAACCGCCAGTCCGCGACCTGGGCCAGCGCGCGCATCACCAACCGGTCGGTCAGCAGGTGCATGAGTCCGGAGCGCTCGGCCAGCGGCAGGAACTCCTCCGGCGGCACGAAGCCCCGTTGGGGATGCTGCCAGCGGATCAGCGCTTCGACGCCCAGCAGCGAGCGGTCGCGCAGCGAGACCTTGGGCTGGTACTGCAGGCTCAGGGCATCCGAGTCCAGCGCCTGGCGCAGATCGCCGAGCAGGGTCAGCCGATCGGTGGAGTTGCGATCCCGATGAGATGAGTAGGTCACCACGCCGCCGCGCGATTCCTTGGCGACGTACATCGCGACGTCGGACAGCCGCAGCAGGTCCTCGGCGAGCAGGGCGTGCTCGGGGTGCATCGCCAGCCCGATCGAGGCCCCGATCTCTAGCCGCATCCCCTCCAGCGACACCGGGTGTTCCAGTGAGGCCCGGATTCGCTCGGCCACGCTCAGCGCCTCGGCCTCGTCGGCGTCCGGAACGATGACCGCGAACTCGTCGCCGCCGAGGCGGGCCACGTGATCGCTGGGACGCACCGAGTTGCTCAGCCGTTCGGCGAAGTGGATCAGCAGCTGGTCACCGACGTGATGGCCCAGCGTGTCATTGACCTCTTTGAAGCGGTCGAGGTCGATCAGCAGCAGCCCGAACGGCCGCCCGTCCCTCTTGGACTGGGCCAGCTCGGCGGCCAGCGAGGCCTGCAGGTGGGTGCGGTTGGGCAGGCCGGTCAGCGCGTCATGGCCGGCTTGATGCTCCTTCTCCAACGACATCTGAGCCATCTTGTAGACCAGCACCAGCGGGATGAGCAGCAGTGGCAGCAGCACCCAGGCGGCGATGGCCACTGTCACGATCAGCGGCGAGAGCGCCAGCACCGAGAAGGTCGTCGCGGTGTAATGCACGAAGTCGTTGGACAGGAAGCGCCAGAACGAGCTGGTCCAGGCCAGCGCGCCGGAGACCAGGATCAGGTTGGTGCAGAAGTAGGCGACGCAGGCGCCGGCCATCCACGGCAGGTCCGCCCCGGTCAGCATGCCGAGTGGCTGCTCCACCGTCGGGGTGCGGGAGCTGAACGCCATGACGACCCAGGCGGCGCAGATCGAGAGGTTGTACTGGCCGACGTTGAAGAACACCTTCCAGGCCTGCTTGCGGGCCCGGTGGTCGGCTGCCATCGAGGCGAAGCTGACCACCACGATGGCCGGCCACGGCCCCCAGAGGAACAGGATCGCGCAGGCGAAGGCGGTTGACATCACCACGCCCTGCGGATCGTGGCCTCGTCCCTGGATCAGGGGGCGCAGCTCCAGCACGACCAGCAGCACCGCCGTCATCGCCAGGGGCGCGCCGGCCTCACCCAGATCCGAGCCGACTACGGAGTGGATCGCGAGCGCGAGCGCGGCCCAGCCCAGCAGCACCGACGGGTACCAGAACATGGTGAACATCGAGAGGGCGCGAAAAGACGGGCGACCACCGCCCATGCCACCCCGCTCCCCGACCATGAGGTTCCTATCGGCGGATCGGATCCGGAGATTAGGAATCGTGAGAGGAGGAACTGGGCCCGCCATCCTGCAGGTTGAATACTGTTAAGTAGCCAAACCGCTGGGTGATCATGCAAGATGCTCACAGTCTCTGCACGTCGCAGACAAACGGGTAAGGGTAGGGCAGATGGACACCAACGAGATGCTGGAGCTTTCGCAAGAGTTCGCCGCTCTCGGCGCCGAACTGCACGGCGACGGTGACAACCAGGCTGCCCTGCACCGGATCGTGGAACTGGCCGTCAAGCACGTCGAGGGCTGTGGCTGGGCCAGCATCACGGCGGTCCGCGGTGGGCAGGGCTACAGCGTCGCGGCCTCGGACGAGGTGGCTCAGCAGGTCGATGAGCTGCAGTACCGCTTCGCCGAGGGACCCTGCATGGCCGCGGCCGAAGACGCCTCCAACTACCTGCTCTTCGATATCCACAACGAGCAACGGTGGCCGCAGTTCACCCAGGCTGCCGCCGAGCAGACCGAGGTCCGCAGCGTGCTGGCCTTTCAGCTCGCCGCCGGTCGAGAGGTCGCCCTGAACCTGTACGCCGATCAGCCGGGCGCTTTCAGCTCCGACGCCATCGACACGGCCACCATCTTCGCGGCGCACGCCTCCAGCCTGATCGCGCTGAACGAGGCCGAGGACCAGGCGACCAACTTGGAGGCCGCGCTGGAGAGCAGCCGTACCATCGGGGTGGCGCTCGGGGTGCTGATGTCGGCCCGCAAGGTGACCCAGGAACAGGCTTTCACGCTGCTGCGGGTGGCCAGCCAGAACCTGCACCGCAAGCTGCGCGCGGTCGCCGCCGAGGTGGTCGAGACCGGCACGTTGCCCGACCTGCCGGCGCCCAAGCCGGCCAAGGTCCTCGAGTTGAGCACCGCCGTGGACGGCGCCGAGGTCGAGGTCTCCACCAGCTGAGGGCCTGAGGTCCGGCATGCGCTGGTCCGGCGTGCGGCTGGGACGGCGTGCGCCGGGACGGTTCTAGCGACCGGGTACCGGCGGCTCCAACGACGGGTGGACGCCGGCGGGGGCCACGGTGGCAGGGTCCGGCCCGCCGGCCAGCACGTCGTCAGAGATGGTGAGCGCGGCCAGCAACCCACCGGCGACGCACAACCCCGCGGCGATCCACACCGCCTGCTGGTACCCGTTGGACAGCAGCACCGGATCGGCGAGGGCTGCGGGCGTGATGCCGGCCAGCGCCGGCAGCACCGCGACCGCGAGCAGCCCGGCAGTCCGGGCGACCGCGTTGTTGACCGCCGAGGCGACGCCCACCTGGCGCTCCGGAGCGGCCGCCAGCACGGTGGCGGTCAGCGGCGCGACGGTGACAGTCAGGCCCAGGGCGAAGACCAGGACGGCGGGCAACACCCCGGTGACGTAGTGCGAGTCCGCCCCCACCTGGGACAGCAGGGCCAGCCCGACCCCGGCCAGCACCGGGCCGACCGTCATCGGCCAGCGCGGGCCGATGCGCTGCGCGAGCCTGCCCATCCGGGCCGACAGCAGCAGCATCACCGCGGTTATCGGCAGCAGCGCGCTGCCTGCGGCGACCGGCGAGAATCCGACTACCAGCTGCAATTGCACCACCAGCAGGAACAGCGCTCCGGACAGCGCCGCGTAGACCAGAAAGGTGACCAGGTTGGCGGCGCTGAACTGCCGGGACCGGAACAGCGTCAGCGGCATCATCGGATCGCGCCGGCGGTGTTCGTTGACGCCGAAAGCCACCAGCAGCAACACCCCGGCGGCCGCGGTCACCGCCAGCGACACCGGCCACCGGCGCACCGGCCCCTCGGTGAGCGCGTAGACCAGGGCGCCCAGGCCGAGGGCGGCGAACCCGGCGCCGGGCAGGTCGAGCCGGCCGGTGGCCTGCTCGTCCCGGGTCTCGGGCACCCACCTGCGGGTGACCAGGATGACCACCACGGCCAGTGGCAGGTTCAGCAGGAACACCAGCCGCCAACCCCACGGCGCCATTCCGGCCAGCAGCCCGCCGACCACCGGCCCGGCGGCGGCGGCGATCCCGCCCAGCCCGGACCACGCGCCGACCGCCGCGGCCCGGTCCTCGCGGCGGAACACCGCCTCCATGATCGCCAGTGACCCCGGGGTCAGCAGAGCCGCCGCGACTCCTTGCAGCCCCCGCATGCCGATCAGCACCTGCACGGTCGGCGCGGCCGCGCAGCCGGCCGACGCGATCGCGAACCACAGCACGCCCAGCAGGAAGATCCGGCGCCTGCCCAACCGGTCGCCGAGGGACCCGCCGAGCAACAGCAGCCCGGACAGGGTGAGGGTGTAGGCGTTGAGCGTCCACTGCAGGCTGGTCAGGCCGGCGTCGAGGTCGGCGCCGATCCGGGGCAGTGCGACGTTGACCACCGTGGCGTCCAGCGAGGCCATCCCGCTGCCCAGCACGGTGGCCGTCAACACCCACCGTCCGGCGCTGGACTTCAGTGCCAGCTGGCGACTTGGCGCGGTCACCGCCGCCGGCCGGTGGCCGACCCGGCCGAGGTCTTCGCGGGCACCGCACTCCTCCTACTGACCTGGGACTTTCCGACCGATCCGGGCCCGCCGACGCGACCGCGGTCGCGGCGGGCCCGCGCGGCACGCTCGCACAGTCTGGCATCGACCGGGGCCGCGTGACCGGGACGAGGACACTCTGAGCAATAACGGACCAGTGAGCGTCGGCACGCGCGGACAGAGCACGCCCGCCGCATACTCGCGATCGCGCCTCTGTTCAAATGGAGCCATGATCGAGGCGTTCTCAGATGTGCTCAGCGCCAACCAGGACTACGTCGCCAGGTACCGCGACCCGCACCTTGAGGGTCGGGCGGCCCGAGGGCTGGGCGTGGTGACCTGCATGGACTCCCGGATCGAGCCGCTGGCCATGCTGGGGCTGGACAAGGGCGATGCCAAGATCCTGCGCAACGCCGGCGCCCGGGTGACCGAGGACGTGCTGCGCACCCTGGTGCTGGCGGTGCACCTGCTCGCGGTCGACCGGGTGATGGTGGTCGCGCACACCGACTGCCGGATGGCCAAGGTCACCGACGAGCAGGTGCATGCCGACATCCTGGCCGGTTCCGGCGTGGACACCCGCAGCCTGGACTTCGGCACCATCATCGATCAGCGAGCCACGCTGGCCGGCGACGTGCTCAAGATCCGCAGCTCACCCTTCCTGCCCGCCGAGCTGGCGGTGATCGGCTGCGTCTATGACATCCAGACCGGCAGGCTCACCGTCGAGGTGGACGGCGCGGAAGTGGTCGGCGACTAGTTCTTGTTCTCGAGCCCGGTGGCCTGTTTCTGCTTGTCCGGGGTCAGCTTGCGGGTGTCGCGCGGCTCGGCGAACGGGGTCTCGTCAGGCGGCTGACCGGCCTCGATGGCGCGCGCGTGCTGCAACTCGGCGTTGAACTCCGCGCCGAGCAGGATCGCGATATTGGTGATCCACAGCCAGATCAGGAAGATGATCACGCTGGCGAGCGAGCCGTAGGTCTTGTTGTAGGAGCCGAAGTTCGAGACGTAGAACGCGAACCCGGCCGAGGCGACGATCCAGATCAGGACGGCCAGCACGCCGCCGGGACTCACCCACTGGATCCCGGGCTGCTTGACGTTGGGCGCGGCGTAGTAGAGCACCGCCAGCATCACGCTGACGATGACGATCAGCACCGGCCACTTCGCGATGCTCCAGATCAGCAGCCCGGTGTCACCGACGCCAAGCGCCTGACCGACCCGTTCGGCCAGCGGCCCGCTGAACACCACGATCACGGCGGCCAGCACGCCCAGCACTGCCATCGCCAGGGTGATCGCCAGCCGCAGCGGCACCGTCTTCCAGATCGGGCGGCCCTCGCCCATCTCATAGATGGCGTTCGAGGCCCGCATGAACGCGGCGATATAGCTGGAGGCCGACCACCACGCGAGTGCCAGGCCGAACAGCGCGGCCAGCCCGGCGCTGTTGCGCGACTGGACGCTTTCCAGGATCTGCTCGAACACCGAGCGCACCCCGCCGGGAGTGAGCGACCCGACGTTCTCCACCAGCTTGTCGGTGGTGGACTCGCCGAGCAGCCCCAGCATCGAGACCATCACCAGCAGCCCTGGCGCCAGCGTCAGGACGCCGCGGTAGGTCAGCGCCGCGGCCCAGTCGGACAGGTTGTCGTTCTTGAACTCCTTGACCGAGCGCTTGAGCACGCCCTTCCAGGAGGTGTCACTGAGGTCAGACAGCTCGTCGGGCGCTCGATCGGCCTTGGAGGTCGTCTTGGAGGTCATCGTGGTGCTCCGGTTCTCCGGCTTCGCGCCGGCCCGGGCCCGGCAGGAGGACCGGTAGGGCGGCGCGGCCAGTTGGCTATCGGCGGCTGCCGGCTCGCGCGGGCTCACCGGGGGCCGGACGGTGCGGCTCACCGCGGGCGGCTGGTGGTTCAACCACGTTCAGGTTTCTCATAGGTCCGCACTTCAAAGTAAGCGGTTCGGCGAACCCGCTGCAACTACCGGGCCGGGGTGTCGGCGCGGCAATGCGCCACCCACCTGGCCCGCCCGCCGTCCGGGGCCGGCATCGCCTCGCCCACCACGGCGGCTGCGATACGGTCTAACCGTCTCAGCACAGCCGACCGCGTGTCCCGGACGCGCCCTATCGAGGGGAAGCCATGCCTGGCAAGCAGAAGCGGATGACCGAGGTGCATGCTGGAATGCGCGCCAGCGCCGAACGCGTCTTCGCCGAGCTGGCCGACGGCTGGGCCTACGTCGGCTGGGTGGTCGGCGCGGCCCACATCAGGGACGTCGACGCCAGCTGGCCCGAGGTGGGCAGCAAGATCTATCACAAGGTCGGGGTGTGGCCCTTCGAGGTGTCTGACTACACCGAGTCGTTGGCGTGCGAGCCGGATCGCCGGCTGCTGTTGCGGGCCCGTGGCTGGCCGCTCGGCGAGGCGACCGTCGAGGTCGTGCTCGAGGCGCGCTCGCCGCTGCTGACCGAGGTGACGATCCGGGAGGCTCCCAGCGCCGGGCCCGGGCAATGGCTGGACAATCCGCTGCTCAGGCTGATGCTGCGGCAGCGCAATCGCCAGACCCTGCGACGGCTGGCCGACCGGGTGGAGCACCGCGTCCTCACACCGCCGGCATAGCACCCGGCAGGCCGGCCACACCCGGCAATGGCACACTGAGGGGGAAAGGTTGGCTGCGAAGACGCCGCAGCGGGGACCCCCGACGCGGGAGCAGCACCCCGGTGTCGCTTTGCGTGAAGGTTGGACATGCCGGGTAATTCAGAGTTTCGGTTTCGCAACACGAGCGTGTTGACGGTCGCTTCGATCGACGCGCCGGTCGTGGTGACCTCGGCCGAGATAGACGCCCAGCTGAGCAAGACCTACCAGCGGGTCGGTTTGCGGCCCGGGCTGCTCGAGCGGCTGGCCGGCATCCGAGCGCGCCGGTGGTGGGCCGAAGGCACCACTTTCGCCGACGGCGCGGCGATGGCCGGCGGCAAGGTCATCGCCGAGTCGGGCGTCAGCGTCGACGACATCGGCCTGCTGGTCAACACCTCGGTCAGCCGGGCCCACCTGGAGCCTGCGACCGCCGCCTCGGTCCACGACGCCATCGGGTTGCCGAGTTCGTGTCAGAGCTTCGATGTCACCAATGCCTGCCTGGGGTTCCTCAACGGCATGCAGCTGGCCGCGGCGATGATCGACGCCGGTCAGATCGAGTACGCGCTGGTCGTCAACGGTGAGGATGCCCGTCCGGCCCACCAGGCGGCGCTGCGCAGGCTGGCTGAGGAGGTGTCGACATCGAAGGATGTGATCGCCGAGTTCGCCACGCTCACCCTTGGCTCGGGCGCGGTCGCGATGCTGCTCGGCCGGACTGACCGCAACCCGCACGGGCACCGGCTGGTCGGTGGCGCCACCCGGTCATCGACGTCGCATCACGAGCTCTGCGTCGGGGACGTCGAGCTGATGCGCACCGACAGCAAGAACCTGCTCAAGCACGGCCTCGAGCTGTGCACCGGGCTCTGGAGGGACGCCCAGCAGGGCTTCGACTGGGCACGCGGCGCTGACCGCTACATCATCCACCAGGTCTCGCAGGTGCACACCGACGCGATCTGCGCGGCACTGGGCATCGATCCGGCTCGGGTGCCCCGGACGTTCCCCACTCGCGGCAACATCGGACCCGCATCGGTGCCTTTCACCCTGGCCGCCCAGGTCGATTCGCTCGCGCGGGGGGCGAAGGTGCTGCTGATGGGGGTCGGCTCGGGCCTGAACGCGTGCTGCCTCGAGCTGGAATGGTGATCGGCGCGACGAGAACGCGGGCGCCGCGGTGATGCCAGGCAGCGACTCGACGCGGCTGCCGAGCCTGCCCGGCCTGGACCCGGCCTGGTCGCGGACCGTCGAGGTGCAGGGCGCCGACGGCCGGCGGCGCTGGCACGTCCTGGACTCCGACCCCGGATCAGAACCCTCACCGCACCGCCCGACCCTGCTCTGCCTGCACGGCAACCCGACCTGGTCCTACCTGTGGCGGCGGATGCTGGCCGCCGCGCCGCGCGGCTGGCGGGTCATCGCTCCCGACCAGCTGGGCATGGGCTACTCCGAACACCCGGCCACCGCCAGCACGCTGGCCGATCGGGTCCGCCAGCTGGGTGAGCTGACAGCGGCGATGGGTGTCACCGGCCCGGTGGTGACGCTGGCCCATGACTGGGGCGGCATCATCTCACTCGGCTGGGCGCTGGAGCATCGCGACCAGGTCCAGGCCCTCGTGCTGACGAACACCGCGGTGCACCAGCCCGAGGACTCCCGGCCGCCGGCACTGATCCGGCTGGCGCACCTGGCCGCGCTGCGCGACCTGCTGTGCGTCCGGACGCCGGTGTTCCTGCGCGGCGCCACCGCCCTGTCCTGGCCGCCGCTGGACCGCGAGATCCGGGCCGCGTTCGCCGCCCCGTACCGCGGCGCCGGCCGGCGTCGCGCGATCGGGGAGTTCGTCGCCGACATCCCGTTCCGCGTCCAGGACCCCAGCCACCCGGCGCTGGAGGCCATCACCGCCGGCATCACCGGGTGGGACGTGCCCGCGTTGCTGCTGTGGGGACCGCGCGATCCGGTGTTCGGCGAGCAGTACCTGCGTGACCTGCTGGGCCGGCTGCCCCGCGCCGACCTGCACCGCTACGCCGGCGCCTCTCACCTGCTGCCCGAGGACGCTCCTCGCTACGCCCAGGATGTCGCGGACTGGCTGCGCGAGCTGGACGTCGGCAGGCGCACCGCGGCCGCGGTCGGTGAGCAGCCCCCGGCCGCCGCGAGCGCGGTGGCTGCCCGGCCGACGCCGCCCGCGTCCGATCCGGTCTGGCAGGGGCTTACCGATCGGGCCGCCAGCACCCCGCACGAGACGGCGATCGCCGAGGTCGGCGGTGCGAGCATCAGCTGGGCGGAGCTGGACCAGCGGGTCCGCCGGGCCGCGGCGGGCCTGGTCGCCGGCGGCGTGCGGCCGGGCCAGCGCCTGGCGCTGCTGGTCCCACCGTCGATCGAGCTGACCGTGGCCGTGTACGCCGGATGGCGGGCCGGCGCGGTGGTCGTGGTGGCTGACAAGGGCCTCGGCCTGCGGGGGATGGGCCGCGCGCTGCGCAGCGCGAACCTGGACCATGTGGTCGGCACCGCTCAGGGGCTGGCCGCCGCGGCCGCGATGCGGCTGCCCGGCACGCGCTGGCTGGTCGGGCCGGCCTCGGCCGCGCAACGCCGCGTCCTGCGGATGGCCTCGAACCTGGCCATCCTGCCTGGCGGCCCCGGCCTGCCTGCCGGGTTGAGGTCACTGACCGAGCCGCCGTCGGTGGCCCAGCTGCCGTCGCTGCCCGCGGTGGCCGAGGACGCTGAAGCGGCCGTGGTGTTCACCTCCGGAGCGACCGGCCCCGCCAAGGGCGTGCTGTACCTGCACCACCAGGTCCGGGCGCAGCTGAGCGTGGTGCGCCGCACCTACCGGCTCACCGAGCACGACCGGATCGTCGCCGGGTTCGCTCCGTTCGCGTTGCTGGGCCCGGCGCTGGGGGTCGGTTCGGCGGTGCCGGCCACCGACGTCACCAGGCCCGCGACGCTGACCGCCGCCGCCCTGGCCGACGCGGTGCTGGCGATCGACGCCAGCGTGGTGTTCGCCTCGCCGGCGGCGTTGCGCACGGTGGCAGCCACCGCCGCTGCCCTGGATCCCGAGCAGCGGGCGGCGCTGGCCCGGGTCCGGCTGCTGATGTCAGCCGGCGCCCCGGTGCCGCTGGAGCTGCTGCGGCAGCTGAGCGCGCTGCTGCCGGCAGCCCAGGCCCACACCCCGTACGGCATGACCGAGGTGCTGCCGGTCACCGACGTGTCGCTGCCCGAGCTGGAGCAGGCTGGCCCCGGCGACGGTGTCTGCGTCGGGCGCGCGGTCCCCGGCGTCGAGATCGAGATCAGTGCTCTGGACGCGTGCGGACAGGATCTCGGCAAGCTGAGCGCCGAGCCGGAGGTGGTCGGCGAGATCTGTGTCCGAGCAGCCCACGCCAAGCACCGCTATGACGCGCTGTGGGCCACCGAACGGGCGAGTTCACGCGACGCCGGCTGGCACCGCACCGGCGACGCCGGGCGGCTCGACGACGCCGGCCGGCTGTGGGTGCAGGGCCGCCTTCAGCACCTGATCACCACCGCTGAGGGCTTGCTGACTCCGGTCGGGCTCGAACAGCGGATCGCAGAAGTGTCCGGGGTCGCGGCCGCCGCGGTCGTCGGTATCGGCCCGGCCGGAACCCAGCAGCTGGTGGCCGTTGTCGTGCCGGACAGGCCTGGGCACGGCCGGCACGGAGTGGGTCCGCGCGTGCCGGGCCGGCGCGGAGTGGGTCCGCGCGTGCCAGGCCGGCGCGGGTTGGGCCAGCGCGGGTTGGGCCTGAGCGGGTTGGGCCGGCGGGCTCCGGTGGCCGGCCTGGACCTGGCCGATGCCGTTAGGGCCGCGGTCGACGTCCCGGTCGCGGCGGTGCTGCTGATCGGCGAGCTGCCGGTCGACATCCGGCATGCGTCCAAGGTGGATCGCGCGGCGCTGGCGGCGTGGGCCGGGAAAGCGCTGGCAGGCCGGACGTGAGGGTGCTGCTGACCGGGGCTAGCGGCCTGCTCGGCAGGACGACGGCGCTGGCGTTGCTGGCCGACGGCGCTGAGCTGACCGTGCTGCAACGCCGCCCGAGCGGCCTGGGATGCCGGGAGGTGCTGGCCGATGTCAGCGACCCGGCGGCGGTGCGGCACGCGGCCGAGGGTCAGGACGCGGTGCTGCACCTGGCGGCCAAGGTGGATGTGGTCGGGCCGTGGGCGGAGTACGAGCGCGTCAATGTCGGCGGCACCAGCGCGGTGATCGCAGCCTGCCGGCACCACCGGGTGCCGAGGCTGGTGCACGTGTCGACCCCCGCGGTGGCTCATGCCGGGCGCTCGCTGGTCGGCGCCGGGGCCGGCGCGGCCGATCCGCAACGAGCCAGAGGGCACTACGCGCGATCCAAGGCGATGGCCGAGACCCTTGCTTTGCAAGCAGATTCTGCCGAGCTGGCGGTGTTGGCGATCCGTCCGCACCTGGTCTGGGGCCCTGGTGACACCCAACTGGTGGGCCCCATCGTGGAGCGGGCCAGGGCCGGGCGGCTGCCGCTGATCGGATCGGGGGCGGCGCTGATCGACACGACCTATGTCGACAACGCCGTGGACGCGTTGCTGGCCGCGGTGGGAGTCTGCGGTGAGGTGCACGGCGAGGCGTTGGTGGTGTCCAACGGCGAGCCGCGACCGGTGGCGGAGATCCTGCGGCGGGTCTGCCGTGCCGCCGGGGTGCCCGGGCCGCGGGGCCGGGTGCCGTTTGCGGTGGCCCACCTTCTCGGCGCGGTGATCGAGGCCGGCTGGGCCGTCACCGGCCGCCGCGAGACTCCGCCGCTGAACCGGTTCCTGGCCGAGCAACTGACGACCGCGCACTGGTTCGACCAGCGCCGGACCCGGCAGGCCCTGCGGTGGCGTCCCCGGGTCAGCCTGGAGGAGGGCTTCACCCGGCTGGCCGGGCACTACGCCTCGCCGGGTCCGGGAACCGGCGGTGATCACGACCCGCGTGCATCCGGGCGCACGACGCCGGGCGCCTGAGGTGAGCAGGATGAGCCGGCCGGCGCGTCAGCAGGACTACGACGTGATCGTGGTGGGGGCCGGGCCCGCTGGCTGCGCGGCCGCCGCGGCGCTCGCCCAGGCCGGACCGGGGCTGTCGGTGCTGGTGGTCGATCGTGCTGACTTTCCACGCGACAAGCCGTGCGGGGACGGCATCGCCCACGAGGTCACCGAAGTGCTGTCGGAGCTGGAGTTCGACGTCGAGCGGGTCTTCGCCGGCGCCGTCACGGTCGATGAGCTGGCGCTGCGCTCGCCGACCGGGGTGCGGGTGCGCCGGCGCATGCGCCACCAGGTGCACGTGGCGCCTCGGCAGATCTTCGACGCGCGGCTGGTGCAGGAGGTGCGCCGCCGCGGGATCGAGGTTCGCCGGCATCCGGTTCGCGCGGTCGACGTGGCGGCTGACGGGGTGCGCCTGGACTCGTTGCGGGCCCGGGTGGTGATCGGCGCCGACGGTGCGGAGTCCGTGGTGCGCCGGGGCAGCGCCCGGCCGCGACCGGGCCGGGTGGCGCTGGCGATCCGGGGGTACGCCCCGGAACTGCCGGAGCTCGCCGGCTGCCAGTTCATCACGATGACCGATCAGCACTGGCCTGCCTACGCCTGGAGCTTTCCGATCGGCGACGGGCAGGCAAACGTCGGCTACGGCGAGCTGCTCGGCCGCCGGCCGCTGAGCCGGTCCGATCTGCTCACCCGGCTGCACGAGCTGCTGCCGGGCCTTCAACCGCCGTCCGGCCTGCGGGCCCACCGGTTGCCGCTGTCATCCGGGCGGCCACCCATCCCGGACGGACCGGTGCTGCTGGCCGGGGACGCCCAGTCGATGATCAATCCCTTCACCGGCGAGGGAATCTTCTACGCGGTGCTGTCCGGCGCGCTGGCCGGACGGGCCGCGGCCCAGGCCCTGACCAGCGGCGGTGACGCCGGCCGGCTCTACCGGGCGGCCACCCACCGGCGGTTGGGCCGGCACCTGCGGCACACCTCGGCGCTGGCTCGGCTCGGAGGTTGGACAGCGCTGATCGACGCCGGGCTGCGCGCGGGGCGCGAGGACCAGCGGGCCTTCGACGACCTGGTGAGTTTCGGCCTGGCCGACGGGTTGCTCACCCCCCGGTTGCTCAGCCGCCTACGGTTTCGCGGCTGAGCAACCGATCGGTCGAGCAATCCGACAGCCTGGGCCCCGGGCTCAGGAGAGCTCGTGGAAGCAGCAGGAGCCGGTCGCGCCGTTGAGCGTGTTCACCACCGCGTTCTGCGCTTCGGCCGGGCCGCCCCGCAGGAACATCCCGGAGTAGCCACGGGCGCCGAGGAAGGCGCCCCACACCAGCAGCCACTCGCTCAGTCCCTCGTCGGAGGGGAACATCTCGGTGTGCGGGTGGATCCGCCGCTGCAGCACGAATTCCCCGTGCATGGCCTCCTTGAGCTGGGCCGCCCACTCATCCGGCTCGGTCTGCCACCCGGGCACCACGCCGGCGCCGCCGTGCAGCATCACCGGCTTGAGGATCAGCTCCTCGCGCTCGGCGATGGCGTACTCCTCGAGCAGCACGGTGCGACCGGTCACCGTCACCGGACCCGGGCGAACCATCCGGGTCCAGGGCAGGATCCGGTCCAGGCACTCCAGTTCCTGCTCGTTGAAGACACCGCGGTTGGCCTCGTCGGACAGCAGCGCCAGCGCGCCCTTGCTGCCGTAGAGCTCGGCGTCCATCGGCGAGAAGATCTTCACCTTGCCGCGCTCGGCAGCCCTGAGCACCGGCTCGATCAGCGCCGGTCCCGTGGGGTCGAGCAGGTCCTCGATCAGGAAGCTGCGATAGATGACGTCGACGTGCCGGTCACCGACCCAGACGTTGGAGTCATCGTCGATCCGCATGTGCCCGAGGTGGCAGGGAAAGGCGTCCATGCCGAGCTTGCTGATGTTGGCGGTGTTCTTGATCAGCTGCGGTTCCAGGTCCGGGTAGCTGCCCGGCCAGTCGCAGAACGCCACGGACGGGCGGTTGCCCGGCTGGACGCCGCACTCCAGCTTCAGCGTCTCGGCCGCCTCGACCATGCTGTCGATGAAGCCCACGTTTTGCTCGGCGGCGAACTCGGCCATGACCGGCTGCGCCATCATCGCCCGGCTCAGCCCGCCGGCGTCGAGGCCGCCGAGGGAGGCGCTCATGTTGTACTCGAGCACCCGGAAGCCGGTGTCGTCGTGGTAGAGGTCAGCGCGCGACAGCCTGCTGGGGGTGTTGCCGCGGCCCCGGACGATCGCGTCCACCTGCTGCTGGGGCACCCCGGTGGCGACCACGAACTTGGCCAGGTCACCGCCGAAGAGCCGGTCGGGCAGGCTGGTCAGGCACCGGTACAGGGTCTCGAGGTCGGCTTCGAGTTGCTGGACCTGCTCGCGTTCGAGAAACCCGGGCCTGGTCAGGCAGCGGCCGTCCATGTTGGTGCCCACGGTCACCGGCTGCACGGCGGCGTGGAACTCGCTCGCTTTGACCCCGCTGGCCTGAAAATGCGCCAGGTACTTCTCGGTCAGCTTGTTCTGATGCATGCGCCCGATACGACGACTGGTTGCCGCTGCCTGCTCACTCACGAAGCATTCTCCGATTCTGGGAAGCGCCGGGTAATTAAAAGACGAAGCTGGTACGTCCGGCGCGCAACAGGCTAACCCACTCTCGGACTGATTGGATAGGCACTCGGCAGAATTTTCCAGCGTTGTCAAATGACTGCGTGCTTATTGTCCGACTAAGCCCGGTTGGCTTCTCGGAATGGGACGCGGTAAAGCGTTTCGGTGAAGGTTTGACGGGCATGACACCCGGTGAGTGAGCCTGACGACGCCGGCCGGTCCGCCCAGCCAGCGCTGCCTGTCCACCCGTGCGAAGCGCGACGAACCCCCCGTTCGGGAGGCCGGCTGGCAAGCTTGGCCTCGATGATTAGCTTGCTCTGTAAGCACAAACGCTCACAGATGCGGGCGGCGAACCGGCTCCCTCGAGCGCCCCTGACGCATCGGAGCGTCGTCAGCCGCACAGGTGCCCGGGTGCCCTGGCGCACAATCCATCAGGCAGTGCACTGGGTAGTGCAGTGACTGCTGCAACCGGTGTAGCCATGCTGTGTGCGCAACGTCCATCGAGTGAACTCCCACCGCCGGATTGAGCATGACGACCACCAGAGGTGACCCCTGCGACGACCGACCCGGTTCCATTCTTATATATGCGGGCACGCAGCCAATCTTTGCAGCAGCGGCATTTTCGCCACGTCGCCTTTTATATGCTGCGCATAAATACGCCGCGCATTACTCCTGTTCGCTTTAGCGCGCAGGACCGAATTGGTGAGAATGCCACCGTGACGCCTTCCAGGGCAGCTCGCCGTCCCGGAATTGGGCCACCCGCTCCCAGGCTGAGCGGCTGACCGCTCGGTACGCCTGGACCTGCCGCGACAGCTGAAGGCTGCTCCCAGCCCCCTGACAGCCACCGCCGTCACCCGTGGCGGGGCCGGGGTCCGCCTGACCCCCACCGAGTGGCACCTGCTGGAAGTGCTGGCCCGCAACGTCGGGAGTCTCGTCACCCAGCGCGAGCTGCTGCGGGAGGTCTGGGAACCGACGTATGAGACCGAGACCCAGTACTCGTTGCGCCTAGACCTGCTGCGACAGGTAGAGCTGGTCGCCCAGGCTGTCCATCAGCGCCAGCTGGGTCTCGAGGTAGTCGATGTGCTCCTCTTCGCTGCGGGTGATCTCTTCCAGGAGCAGCCGGGTGACGGTGTCGCCGGAGGTGGCGCAGAGTTCCATGCCGCCGCGCAGCGTCTCGAGCGCGCGCACCTCGACCGCCATGTCGGCTTGGAACTGCTCGCGGACCTGCTCGCCGATGCTCAGCGGGTGCAGGCGCTGCAGGTTCGGGTAGCCCTCAAGGAAGAGGATGCGGTCGATCAGGAGGTCGGCGTGCTTCATCTCGTCGATCGACTCGGCGCGGGTGTACGCGGCGAGCTTGGTGTAACCCCAGTTCTTCTGCATGGCAGCGTGCAGGTAGTACTGGTTGACGGCGGTCAGCTCGTTGGTGAGCACCTGGTTCAACACGTCGATGATTCCGGCCTGGCCGCGCATGAACCGTTCCCTTCGCCCGAGGAGGTTGCGAAGCGAGCCTAGCTGACCAGGACCTGGCCTACGCAGACGTCACACGCCTCCGCGGTCACGCGTTGGCAGACGGCTTGCAGTGCCGGCAGGCAACTGCCGCACACGCTGCCGGCGCCCGTTTCGTAGGTCACCTGGTCGGGGGTGCGGGCGCCCGCGTGCACCACGCTTTCGATCTCACGCTTGGTGACCCGGTTGCACTGGCAGATCACCATGAGGCGCTCCGAGCGGGGTGCGGACCAGCCGTGGGGGTCGCCACCCGACCCCGCGCGCGATTCGCCACACCATCTCCTTGTTAGGCAACCCTAAGGAGGGTAATGACCAGGGCGGTGCAGGTCAACCGCGACCGTGCCAAGGAGCGTCGGCGCGCAGGCGTGCGCAGCCGAAGACCCTGGCGGTGTCACCATCGGCGGCCACGAGCAAGTCGCACCGGGCCGACCGCCGTGGCCAGGTTGATGTCTATCCCGCGCTGGCGGACCACGAGGACCTCATCGCCGGCCAGACCCTTGGCGACGTCGCGCGCCATGTCCATCAGATCCCGCCACGACGTCCCGCCTACGATCCGAGCCGCGTCGCTCGGACAGATCGTCGCCTCAGGGCTTCGATGCCGCAGCAGCGCGCGCATCGCCGCGGCCAACCGCACCCGTTGACCCTCAGGTGTGGGGTCCCACCACGGATCTCCCCGCTCTCCCAGCGCCACCTTGGCGTCCTGGACCCGCGGACGCGCGGTCTCTGGGTCGGTGCGGACGTCTCGGCGCGCGGCCATCAGCTCGGCTACCAGCTCCTGGCGAAGCGACTCCGGAATGGCCGGGTCGCTGGCCCGCCATCGCCGACCCTTCACGACGATGTAGCGGCCGTCCGCCGTCACCTCAGCACGCGCGGCCTCCGTCATACAGTGATTACCGCCGCCGTGCTCAGCCGCGATCTCCCGGCGCTCACGCGGAGACGACCTCGTACACGTTGCCGTCCGGGCCCCGGAAGTGCTGCCATGTCGGACCTGGCTCGCCGAGCAGTTCCACCCCCGCGTCCCGCAACTGCTGCACGGCCTGCGCCAGATCAACCACCGCAAAGCCGATGACGGGGCCGCTGTCGAAATGCGATTTGCCGGGATAGTTGGTGCCGAAGACCTCCACATGGCGCCCGTCAGGCAGTTCGAACACCCAGAAGTCCGGCTCGGTATGCACACAGTGCAGGCCCAGCACGTCCTGGTAGAAGCGTGCCAACTCGGTCGCGCGATCAGTGCGCGTTCCAGCCCAGCCCAAACCCACGACGTCCATGGCTACCAACCTATGCGCAGAACGAGTCCACTTCGTTGTCTCGTCCCTGCCGTTCCGGGCCCGCTGTGCGCGAGTGGGCAGCGGCGCCGCAGCGGTTCCAGCTGGTTGGGCTAGCTGGCCTTGCTGTCGTCGAACACGATGATGCTGCCGGCGTAGCAGGCGACCCACACGGTTCCGTTCTTCGGTTCGTAGGTGATGCCGATCGGGTGGTGATCGGTGGGCTCTTCCGCGATCTCCTTCATGTCGGACGTGCGCAGCTTGCTGACCGTCGACGACTCGTAGTTCACGACGTACACGGCCTTGCCGTCGGACGAGATCGCCATCGACCTGGGGTGGCTGCCCGTGAACACCGACGCGATCACCCGGCCGCTGGACGCGTCGATCTTGCTGACCGTGCCCGAGCCGTTGTTGGTGGAGTAGAGGTACTTGCCGTCCGGTGAGATCACCAGGTGACGCGGGCCGCTCCCGGGCTCGGCGAACCCCGAGACCTTGCCGGCGGACAGGTCGACCTTGTCGACCCGCGCGCTGCCCATCATCGCGACGAACGCCGTTCGGCTGTCGGGTGCCACGGCGATCCCGCGCGGGTAGCTGCCGTTCAGCGGAATCGTCTTGCGGACCTTGGCGCTGGCGACGTCGACCACCGACAGGTCCCACGAACACCAGTTGGTCACCAGGACGCTCTTGTCGTCCGGAGTGACCGCGACGTACTTGGGGACGGATCCCACGGGGATCACCTGGTCGATCTTCAGCGTCGCGGTGTCGATGCGATACAGGAAGCTCTTGTCCGGCTGCGACGCGGGCGTGCACGAGTCACTGCCCTCTGGCCCGAAGTTCTGGCCGTACATGGAGTAGTTCGACACGTAGACGTACTTGCCATCGTGCGTGAACGCCGCCTCGACCGGGGCGCCTTGCGAGGTGCCCGGGTGGCCCTTGATCCCGAAGTCCGCCAGCTCGACCGAGTCCGGGATTGTCTTGATCAACTTCCCGCTCGGGTCGAACACCGAGATCGTGTGCGTGTACATCATGTTCTGTGCGGTGATGATGCCGCCGGGGCCCGCGACCACCGACTTCGGGCTCATCCGGCCAGTCAGCCGGTCCAGCCGGGTGAAGTCCGTGGTGTCCGCCGGCGGCAAGGACACCGGCGGGTCGGCGGCGGGCTTCGGCGTCGGCGATTGCGTCGAGGTGGGCGACGCTGTGGGTGTCGGGGTCGCCGTGGCGCTGGCCGTCGGCGTCTTCGTGACGCTGGCCGTCGGCGTCTTCGTGGGAGAGGTGACGCCACCTGCGGCCGGCGAGGAGTCCTCTCGTGCCCGGTCGCAGGCGGTCGAGAGCATGGCGAGGGCAACGGCGCACGCCACGGCGACGCGGCGCCGGCGCCGGCGCCCGAAAGCGGGTTCGGTACGGATGTTCATCGTCCTCGGTCAGTTCGATTTGATGGAGGACCTGACCGTAACCCACAAACGGTGCGGCGCGCTTTTCCGCTCCTTCCGGTTGGAGGCCTTCATCGCCGCCATCGGGAAGCTCGCGAACGTCGGTGTGGGTAGAGCTGCAGGCGTTGCGTAGGTCAGCGATCGCGGCGCCGGCGCTCCTTCCGCCCTTGGCTTGGTTTGTTGACCTGCTACCGGATCACCGAAGGTAAGCCGGGGGACGCTCATGGGGCATAGCTTCGACGATGTCGAGGCCGGAAGTGTGCCGCAGTCTCTCGATGGCCACGCGGTCAGCCGCTATTCCCGCCCAGTGCGGATAGAGTCACTCGTGAAACACCAACGACGATCAGCCGGCCACACGAAGGCCGGCACCGGGCCGCAGTCGCCGTCAAACGGCCCATCGCCGACCTCGATGAAGTCCTTCAACCGTCCGGCGAACAGGACGTATCGGCGGTGCGGAAGCGTTACTCGTGGTCCCTGGAGCTCGGTCGCCGACAGCACGTCCCCTGGAGTGCCTTCTCAGATGCAGAAGAAGCACTCGTTAGGTGTGTCAGTGACATCAGCAAGGACGTTCAAGGCACGGCGCGCCTGCGCTGCCCATAAGGGGTGGCCGGCGGGAACAGCTACATCGGTCTCGTCCTGGCCTGGAGAGGTGGGATCTGGGATGTATCGCAGACGCGCGTACGCCTCGTAGCCCGCAGGCCCGAACGTGATCAGCTGATCCGGCATCCTGCAAGTGCTCGCCGATACAATCGCCTGAGGCTCATTCGGCTAACCCTTGGTAGATCTCCCGCAGAGTTCGGACCGCCATCAGGCGCCCGACCTGCACCTGGCGCCCAGTGCGCCGCTCGACGCTGGTCAGCAAGGTCATCACGAGCATCGAGTCCCAGCTGACCACGGAGTCCAGGTCGTCGTCGAGGTCGCGGGCGTGCAATGGCAAACCTAACTCGTCGTTGATAATTTCCAGGAAATCCTGCTCGGTCAGCCGCACAGCAAACCCTCCGGCTCGAAGTGAACATCAATATGCTGCGGTGGTGATGTGATGACCGCAAGGTCATGCAGGAAAAACCAGGTCTTGCCGTCATCACCGCAAGGCATGAATCCCTGAGAGGGGTACAACCCAGCTACGCGACCGTTCTTCGCGCTTGGCCGATAGCGCCCCCGAACTGCCGTCACCTCTAGCTGCTTGCTGTAGCTGAGCAGGCACGACATCGTGGCTTGCTCAATGCCGCGCTCGAACACCCGGCAGCTCAATATCAGGTTGTCCACCACCAGCTCATCGCCGCAACGTCTGGCGAACACCGCACCTACCAAGCCATCGCTGCCGAACCGGTCAGCCGAATGTATCCCCAGTACCAGGGAACACGAATCTGCTAACCGCCCCTGGACATCTGCTGGCTGTAGCCGTTCGGTGGTGAGGTTGAACTGGTTCGTGCGCTGGGTCAGTTGCGCCACCCGAGTGATCTCGTGCTCACGCACCGGCGCCAGCCGCACTGTGACGCCGAGTTCGCGAAGGTAATCCGCCATCGAGGCGGCCGTTGACCGCAACTGGCTACGAGCAGGTTGCCGACGATAGTGGGCGGCCCGCTCGAGGTCGTCACTGGTGAGCTCACCGACGTCGAACCAACCGTCGGCTAGCAGCCGTTGCACATGCAGGGCAGGCTCGTCGTCGAGCTGGATTACCGCGACCTGGGGTAGCAGCGCAGCGACGGAACCGCATTCGGCGGCTGAGTCGTCGATGAAGACGAAGCTGGACGGATCCAGTCCGGTGCTGTCCGCGATCCGCTCCAGGCTGGTCGGTTTAGGTTCCCAGCTAGCCTCGATCACGGTGAAGTCAGCGGGTCGCAAAGTCATGTCCGGATGGTCGGCAAGAACCGAGAGCACCTCATCCCCATCGTTCTTGCTGCTCACCGCAAGCAGAACACCTTGAGCGCCAAGCTGAAGCACAGTGCGCTGAAACCGCTGGAAGGCCTCGCCGCGCAACGTGCCGGCCGGTGCAATGCCGACTGCTCCGTCTTCGGCGAGAATTCCGTCCCACAGCGTCCCGTCCAGATCCAGCACCAGCATCTTCTTCGTGCGGCCACGCATTGCCCGGGCCACCTGGGTGACCTCTCGCGCATACCTGCCGAGCAACTCCGGACCCAGGTTCATCTTCGCGTACAGGCTCATCCGGGGGTCAGCAACTGCTCCTCCCGCTGCTACCAGTGGATTCAGGTCAAGGGTCACCACCCGGTCGTGCTCCAGCGCCAGTTGCAGGATCGCGGTGTCCAGCGCGCGCCAGGCGATTTCCAGCCTGGTCCGCGACCGGCGGTCGATCAGCTGACGGCTGATTTCGGGGGCCAACGGCAGGGTGTTGAGCACCAGGACGCCACTGGCCTGTCGCAGGTAGCCGGCCACCAGCTCAGTCAACTCGGTGGCAACAGCCGCCAGCGCAGCCTCGATATCCTCAATGCGCCATGGCGACGGTAACCGGTCGGTCACCGCCGAGGAATCCAGAACGCACAGCGTTAGCTGGGCGGGGACCGGAGGCTCCAGCAGAGACTGCCGGTAGCTTGCGAAGTCGGTCATGGTGAGATCCGCCAGCAGACCGTGCCGAGCAAACTCGGCCGTCAGCGCCGGCGTCAGGTCATTGAGGGTGCCAGTGCCGGTCACCGTGATGCCGACCGGTTCCGGCTGCCCGATCGGGCTTGAGGTGGCTGCGGCCTCGGCGAGGATCCGCTCGGCACCGGTGCGCTGCAGTAGCCGACCCGCCTTGGCGAGCTCGATGATGCCGTTGTCAGCGGCGGCCATTCGATTGAGCAACGCTCCGACTGCCTGCCATCTGCAGCCGAGACCCGGAGCTGCTTGCAGTGCGCGCAGCTCAGCGAGGGCGTGAGGCGGCTCGGGCTCGATGGAAGGGCTCATCTTTCTCGCTCCTGTCGACTCAGGCGGGCCGCGCGGAATCGGGCCGGCAGCAGAGTAGATGTCAAACCGGTGGCCGTGCGAGTAGTCACGCTTCATGTTGTATGCCCACAAGGCACAAACATCAACTGCCGCGCCGATGCCCGGGGGCGACAAGCACCCTCGATGGACGCCCTGCGAGCGGGTCCGGAGGCTACGCAACGACGACCTGAGGTCCGGTCAGATCCGGCAGCTGCCGGACTGATCGACCGCGGTCCTGTGTCACGCTGCTGTTCGATCACGATGGACGTCGGCGATGGCCCACCGTGTGCCGGCGGGCCATCGCTGGTGACGGATCGTCAGGATTCGGAGAAAGCGGGGGTCACTTGACGACTGCGAGCACGCCGCAGGCGGCCGGGTCGGTGGCCTCGGCGGGCAGGCTGGGGTCGAGCTCGCTGGCACCCGCGCCGAAGTCGTAGATGCCGTTGCCGTTGTAGTCCACCCCGTGGATGACGAGGACACCCTCACCGTCGCGG